>ONQK01000061.1 GCA_900319895.1 uncultured Prevotella sp.
ACTCGTGATGCTGATGACGGGCAAGACCTTCATTCAGGAAGTGCTGTTCTTCCCGCAGATGAAGCCCGAGAAGAAAATCCCGCAATCGACCATGGCAGAGTGGGCGGAAATCGGCGTCGTCGAAGAGTGGGTTCCCGTGCTTCGCAAGGCCGGATATAATTTGGTGTCAGACATCCGAGAAGTCAAAGCGCAAAAGCTTCAGATGGACGTTTGCGGAGTCGTAAAGAAATACAAGCTAGGACTTGACAATCCCAAGGTAGAAGACTTTCAGCAGTGGATAGACCATGCACAAGCGTGAAACCCAAGCTCAATAGCCAATGTTTGACTGCGGTAAAATAGCGGTAATCGGCGGCGGTTCGTGGGCAACCGCCATTGCCAAAATCGTGGTGAGCCATACCCACCAGATAGGTTGGTACATGCGTCGCGAGGATCAGATTGCGGCCTTCAAGAGACAGGGGCACAATCCGTCTTACTTGCGGAGTGTGCGCTTTGACATGAATGAGATTGAGTTCAACAGCGACATCAACAAGATTGTCCAAGCCTACGACACGCTGATTTTCGTCACGCCGTCGCCTTACATGAAGAGCCATCTGAAGAAGCTCAAGACACGGTTGAGCGACAAATTCATCGTCACCGCCATCAAAGGCATCGTTCCCGACGAAAACCTGATTTGTTCAGAATATTTTCATCAGATCTACGACGTACCCTACAAAAGCCTGGCGTGCATCGGCGGGCCCTCCCATGCCGAAGAGATTGCCCTGGAGCGTTTGTCCTACCTTACGGTGGGCTGTGCCGACACGGAAAGGGCGAGAGCGCTGGCCGAGGTGCTGGACAACGACTTTGTCAAGACCAAAATCAGCACGGACGTTGTGGGCATCGAATATTCCTCGGTGCTGAAAAACGTCTATGCCATTGCCGCCGGCATTTGCACGGGATTGAAATACGGCGACAACTTCCAGGCCGTGCTGATGTCGAACGCCGTTCAAGAGATGTCCCGTTTCCTGAAAACCGTCCATCCCATTGACCGGAGCATTGAAGACTCGGTGTATCTGGGCGACTTGCTGGTGACGGGCTACTCGAATTTCTCGCGCAACCGCACCTTCGGCACGATGATTGGCAAAGGCTATAACGTCAAAAGTGCCCAAATCGAGATGGAAATGATAGCCGAGGGCTTTTTCGGCACGAAATGCATGAAGGAAATCAACCGGCACATGCATGTGAACATGCCGATTCTCGACGCCGTATATAATATATTGTATGAGCGCATCAACCCCCAGATAGAAATCAAGCTGTTGACCGACTCATTCAGATGACGGACGGCAAGCAGCGCCCCGCCCCCATCAGCGGTGGGACTTCCGCCTTGACCAGGCGAAAAAATGACGTCTAAAACCATGTTTTTCGGAAATTAAATTGTATTTTTGTAACCACAAACAGTGTGCAAATGAACAGTCTGAATAATTTCTTGCAGTCTCTGAGCCGTTATAAGTATGCACTCGTCACCGCCATCGGGCTTCTCATCACTGTCTTCATTGACGAAAACAGCCTGTTGAGGCGTTGGCAATACAAGTCGCAGATCAGCGACTTGAGGCGCGACATCGAGCAATATAACGCGACAAACGAAGAGAACCTCAAGAAGCTCCATCATCTGCATGAAGACCCGGAGTACATCAAGAAAATTGCCCGTGAGCAATATTTCATGAAATCCGACGACGAGGACATATTCATACTCAGTACTGACGCACCCTCTCCCCTTCCCTCCGTTTATGAAAGAACTGACTAAGACCCAAAGCCTGATCTTGCTCTTGGGCGGCTCACTAATGGTCGTCGGCGCAGGCATTTTTGTTTTGAGCGAGCTCTCCGACACGTTGTTCATGCGCAAGCTACATGCCATCGTCCCATGGTTTTTCCTTCTCGGTGCCGTGGCCTTCGCCTCCATACAGATTCATCAGAGCTATAGCGGGGAAAGCCTGACCATTCGCCGGCTGAAGAACCTGATGACCTTGTCGGACATTTTGTTCATCCTCTCCGGCCTGCTGATGATTGAAAATGTAGACAAGATAGCCGCCCCATTCTTCCCCACCATCTACGACTATTACCAGTTTCTATACAAGAAATGGGTAATCAGCATATTAGTCGCCGCCATCTTGCAGCTTTACACCACGCATCGCATCCACTCGGAACTGGGAAAAGAACAAAAACCGCGCTGAAAAGTCTGAAAGAAATTTAAAAAAGCCATCAGAACTTTAAATAGCTTGAAAATGTTTCTGAATCTCAACTTTACATTGTAACTTTGTACATTGTGAAAAAAGAATCATTATGAAGAAACTCTTTTACCTCCTGCTGGCACTGGGCACCTTGGCATCATCATGTGGGCAGTCCTACGAGATCACCGGCACCAGCACCGTATCTCATCTGGACGGACAAAAGCTCTATCTAAAAGTCAGTGCAGAGAATGAACTCATTGCCATCGACTCCTGCGACGTGGTGCACGGCCGGTTCAGCTTCTCCGGCAGGCTCGACAGCACCAGGCTTGCCACCGTCTACATGGACGAGAGAAGCCTGCTCCCCGTCGTGTTGGAAAACGGCAAGATCAACATCCGCATCGACCACACCCAGCAAATATGCTCCGGCACGCCGATGAACGACAAGCTCACGGAATTCCTGAAGCACTACAACCAAATAGCGAGCCAGCGCGCCGAGCTCGTCCACCTGCACGACCAAGCCATCATGAACGGCAGCGACATGGGCGAAATCGTGAAAGAACTCAATCAGCGCGCCTTGCAATTAGAGAACGATGAGGACAAGCTGGTCACCGGTTTCATCACCGACAACTTCGACAACACCCTCGGCCCCGGCGTGTTCATGATGATGACAGGCCACACCGAGTATCCGATGCTCTCGCCATGGATTGAAGACATCATGAGCAAGGCTACCGACCGCTTCAAAAACGACCCGTATGTGAAAAGCTATTATGAAAAAGCCAAAGAAAACGAGGCGATAATGAACGGCACGAAAGAAATGCCCCGAAAATGACCAGCCACCCTCCGGCATTTCCCTTTTCGACCAGTGTCCATGGCAGATTGAGGACAAAAGCGACAAACAATCATGAAAACAACGATTTACGGAGCCACCATCGTCAACGAAGGACGGACTTTCAAAGGTGGCATCAGCATTGAAAACGGACGCATTGCAGAAATTCTTGAAGACACGAAGGCAATGCCGGGTCATCACGATACCGCCATCGATGCCACAGGATGCTTCCTCCTGCCAGGTGTCATCGACGAACATGTGCACTTCCGCGAGCCCGGACTGACATCGAAAGCCGACATGGAAAGCGAGAGCCGGGCGGCGGCGGCAGGCGGCGTGACCACCTTCTTCGACATGCCCAACACGCTGCCACAAACCGTGACGCTCGAAGCCCTCGAAGAAAAATTCAAGCTGGCTGCCCAAAAAAGCCACATCAACTATTCGTTTTTCTTCGGAGCAACCCATGAGAATACGGCATTGTTCCGCCATCTGGACCACCACCGGCTGCCGGGCATCAAATTATTCATGGGCTCTTCGACCGGGAACATGCTGGTTGAAAAGAGCGAGCATCTGCACCAAATTTTCCGAGACGCCAACCTGCCCATCATGACACACTGCGAAGACACTGGGCTCATCAACCGAAATGCCGCAATTTTCCAGCAACAATATGGAGAAGACCCCGATGTCGTCCATCATCCCATGATACGCTCCGAAGAGGCATGTCTCCGATCCACCCAACAAGCAGTGGCCCTTGCCCGGCAATACGGCACGCGGCTGCATGTGGCCCATGTCACCACCGAAAAAGAGCTCCAATTGTTTGGCGAGCATCCTCACATCACCGCAGAAGCCGTCATCGCACACTTGCTTTTCACGGACTGTGACTATCTTACACTGGGAACCCGCATCAAATGCAATCCCGCCGTCAAACAAGCCACAGACCGCAACGCCCTGCTCCATGCGCTCAACAACGGCAAAATTTCCGCCGTTGCCACCGACCATGCCCCCCATCTGCTTGCAGACAAACAAGGAGGCTGCATCAAAGCGGCATCGGGCATGCCCATGATCCAATTCTCACTGGTAGCCATGCTAGGCTTGGTTGACCAAGGGTTCCTGACCATTGAACGCGTGGCAGAACTGATGTGCCACCAGCCCGCCCGCATTTTTGAGGTCAGGGAGCGCGGCTTTCTGCGCAAAGGATACCATGCCGACCTGACCATCGTCCGCCCCGGTTGCGCCTGGCAAGTGACCGACGACAGCATTCTAAGCCGTTGCAAATGGTCGCCGCTGGAAGGAAGGACATTGAACTGGAAAGTGGAGCACACGTTCTGCAACGGGCACCATATTTACAGCAATGGTATTTTTGACGACCGCCATTTGGGGCAGGAGGTCATTTTCAGATAAGACAAGCAGCTTTCCCTCAAAACAAAAAACAGACCGACGCATGATTGCCAGAATCATCTACATCTTATTGACCATCACCTGGTTGCCCGAGTGCTATCTGACCCACAGGTTACGCAAAAACGGACTTCTGAGTTCCTGGAAACGGCTGATTTTGTGGTGGCTACCCACTATCATCATGACGATTTTTGCGCTCAAACTTGCCCTGGAACCCGATTTTGCCCCGCACGACATGCAGGAGCTCCTCGTCTACCTTTTCCTATTAGGCGTGTACATCGTTCCCAAAGCAGTCTACGTCATCACCTTGCTGGTTTGCAGAAAAATCAGTTGCTTGAAGCAGCATCTTCTTGCCACAGCCATGGCGGCCGGCACGATTTCACTGGTACTCTACGGCGTTTTTGTCGAAGCAGACAAGATACAAGTAGAAAATCTGGAGCTGGAGTTCGACGACCTGCCCCAAGCCTTCGACGGCTATCGCATCGTGCATATTTCCGACATACATGCCGGCAGCTATGTGGGCGAGAGGCAAGACAAGCTGGCGCGCACCATCGACACCGTCAACCGCCTCGGTGCCGACGCCATACTCTTTACCGGCGATTTGCAAAACGCACGGGCAGAGGAAATTACGGAAAAACAGGAAATCTTACAACGGCTCAGCGCCAAAGACGGCGTGTTCTCAGTCCTTGGCAACCACGACTATTCCGACTATCTATGCACGGACGACCCCGTCGTAAAGCATAAAAATGAACATCAAACCATCGTCGAACAGCGAAAAATGGGCTGGAAAGTGCTGCTCAACGAACATCAAAAACTGTATAGAGGCCAAGACTCCATTGTCATCGCAGGGCTTGAGAATGCCAGCAAAAAACAAGCCTACAGCCACGAGGACATCCCCCGGGCCATGGACGGCATCGAAGAGACGGCATTTGTCGTCATGATGCAGCACAACCCATGGCTTTGGAGAACGCAGATACTGCCGAACACCCATGCGCAACTCACCCTCAGCGGGCACACCCACGGCGGGCAGATCAACCTGCTGGGGCTCCGACTTACCCGATTAACTTATCGCGAAGACAAGGGACTTTATCAACAAGAGGGCAGATACCTCTTCGTCACCAGCGGGCTGGGCGGCGTGTTCCCCTTCAGGCTAGGCATGCCCAGCGAAATAGCGGTCATCACACTGAAACGGAAAAAACATTAGAGACATCAAAATCCCAAAAACATCATGAAACGCATCCTCACCTTGCTCTATCGCATCTATCAGCTACTCATAGCATGTCCCCTACTGGTCGTCAGCACCATCATCACCGCCCTGGTGACGGTGACAGGCTGCTCCGTGGGCAACGGCAACTTCTGGGGGTATCATCCCGGGAAATGGTGGGGGCGCGTGGTGCTGGCCATTTTCTTGCTGCCCGTCCAAGTCAGCGGCCGCGAAAAATTGCAAAAAGGACAAAGCTATGTCTTTGTGGCCAACCACCAAGGCGCTTTCGACATCTTCCTTGTCTACGGCTACCTAGGCAGGAATTTCAAATGGATGATGAAGCGTGCGTTGCGCAAGATGCCTTTCGTCGGCATCGCCTGCGAATATGCCCACCACATCTTCGTTGACAAAAGCAGTCCTTCCCGCATCAAGCAGACCTATGACAAGGCTCGGGAAATACTAAAAGACGAGATGTCGCTGATGGTTTTTCCAGAAGGTGCGCG
>ONQK01000080.1 GCA_900319895.1 uncultured Prevotella sp.
GAGAATTTCAAAGATTGTGTAGAGTTCCGCGATGCCAAGAAAAAGTTGCTCAACGCATATAGCCAAACCTTTGACTTCGTGGAATTGGGCAAACTTGCCATCGACTACTCCGATGCCATTGTTCAGGCCACGCCGATTGTGAATGCACAGTTGTTGAGCCACGCCAAGGCCAAAAAGCTGCCTCTGATGGCTTTCCCTGGTACGGAGAACTACACAGAAGCCTACATGGACTTCTACAAAACAGTTTTTGAAGGTGCATAGACAAGGATTTGCACGTCCAGAATCAAAAAAGAACTTTAATTTTCCTCATCAGATTGAAAATTTCAATGAAAACAAAATTATTTGGATTAGTCATGATACTGGCGAATGCCCTGGCCGCATGTGATAGTACCACCGATACCTTGGGCAATTCGCTGACCGAAGACATTGACCAACTGATTATATCAACCGATACGTTTGCCGTAGAGACACGCTCCATCGCAGCCAAATCTGTTCTGGGGCGTAATACGATTGGGCACATCGGGCGCATGAAAGACCCTGAGACCGGCGCTTTGGTCACCAGCGACTTCATGACGCAATTCCATACAATCGACAACTACAAGTTTCCGGAGGCAGATGAAATTGTCAGCAAGAAAGACGGGGCGATTATAGCCGACTCATGTGAGATACGCCTGTTTTACGAGACATTTAGCGGCGACTCACTCGCAACGATGACGCTGACCGCCTACGAGATGGACAAGCCAATGCTCGAAGACAAACCCTATTATTCAGACTTCGACCTCGGCAAAGAAGGATTCCTCCGTGAGGACGGGATTCAACAGAACAAGAACTATACGCTTTACGATAAAACTGTAGCAGACAGCGTCCGTTCACAGCAAAATTATATTCCCTACATCCGCATCCCGCTCAACAAGGCATACACGGACAAAAACGGGAAGAGGTATCACAACTACGGCACTTACATCATGCATAAATACTTGGAAAATCCCGCATTTTTCAAGGATTCTTATGCCTTTATGTCAAATGTCTGTCCAGGATTTTTCTTCAAGTCAACCGCAGGCATCGGCAGCATGGCGAACATTTCCATGTCGCATCTGGTGATTTACTATCGCATCAAGGAAAACGACTCCATTTATAATGCCGTGACGACCTTTGCAGGCACTGACGAGGTGCTGCAGACAACGCATGTGTCGAACAATCAAAATGCCTTGCAGCAAATGATCGACGACGATAGCCGGACATACATCAAGTCGCCGGCCGGGATTTTCACGGAAATCAGCTTGCCAATAGAAGAAATCATGGAAAACCATGCAGGCGAAAAGGTCAATGCAGCTAAAATTTCCTTCAAACGCCTCAACAACACCTTGATAAGTGCCCATAAATTCCCGCCTGCAAGCACTATTTTAATGCTTCCTGTAGACAGCATGTACACATTCTTTGAAAAAAAGAGCATTGCAGACAACAAGACATCTTTCGTCGCCACATTATCTGCAACAGACAATACTTATACCTTTAATAACATTTCAACACTGATTGCCCATCTTTATAATAAGAAGAAAAACGGCGAAAACTGCTCCGAGAACTGGAACAAGGTTGTTCTTGTCCCTGTCGTGGCCACTTACACAACCATACAAAGCAACGGATTGTCTGTGAAAATCCTCAATAAAGTCACACATGACATGGGGATTTCCTCAACCAGTCTTGTCGGCGGAAAGAACAATCCTAATGGTGAGGTCAATTTGAGTGTGATTTACACCAAATACGCCGAAAGATAGATGGCCGACAACTATCTTGAACGTCAGCGGGCCGCTTACGAAAAGCGGAAAGCAGACTGGCTGAAGCGAAAAAAAGAACATCAATTGTCAGCCTTGCGCAACAGGAAGACAAGCAAGAGATAGCATGTGAAAGAAACCTTTGAACTCATCTGAAGGTTTCTTTTTGCTTTTCCCTTCATCCACCCAATGTCTTTAATCGCCAAAGTTGTCTTGGCGCCAAAAGCCTCATTTAGAATTGAGGCTTTTCATACTGTAACAACTTTACAAAAGCTTGTGTAACTGTATAACACTAAAAAAGACGCAGGAAATCACTTCCCCGCGCCTCTCCATACTATGTTTTTCTTCAAAATCTTCGTGTTTTTTCATATTGCACCTAATTTTGAACCAGTTGGTCTTCAAATAGGTGCACCTTCCTAAATACAAACCTCTTTAGTAAAGACATCTTCTATTCTTCTGCAGAAATTCTGCGCAATTCTGCAATATCCAGCAACCTGATCCTCCGCCCGTTGACTACGACATAGTCAGATTTTGCGAACTCGGACAGCGTGCGGATGCAGTTGCTCGTTGTCATATTCGACAGGCTCGCCAAATCTTTGCGGCTGAGGTAAATGCCCAAGGTGCATCCGTCTGCTTCCACGCCATAGCGGTCGTAGAGCATGAGCAATGTGTCAGCCAGCCTTCCGCGGATATGCTTTTGCGTGAGGCACACAATCCGATTGTCTGCCGTCCCCAATGCTGCTGCCAGTTGTCGTATCATCAGCATGCCAATGTTCGAGTCCTCATACATCAACTTTACGACAACGGTGATGGGCACGAAGACGATGAAAGTCGTCTCAAGCGCTACGGCAGTGGCCTTATACAAATCATTCGTAAAATAGGCACGGTATCCGAAAGACTCTCCTGGTTTGACAATTCTAACAATCTGGTAGTGCTCGCCGACACCTTCCTTAATGATTTTTACTTTCCCTTGCATGAGAAAAGCCATGAACTCCGGTCGTTCGCCGGTGCGTTGAATGGCCTCCTCCCGTTTAAAGACCTCTACCTTGATATGATCCATGAGCATTTGCCTGTGTTGCTCTGACAAGGGGTTCCATTGCTCAAAAAACATTTGAGTGATTTTGGACATTTCTAATTCACCTGGTCGTTTCATTTTGAATAAATTTTTCAAGTGATGGCAAAATTATGAAAAAAAGATGAAGATGCTGAAGTTTTTAAGGTTTTTTTTACAAAAAAAAGACAAAAAAATATGTTTTACAAGACATTTTGATGCTCTTTCTTGGCTGTTTGTCAAAATATTGCTAACTTTGAATGCGAAAGACCATTGTCGTAAATTGAAGAAAGAGATACATGAGCTACCTACGATTTGAAAAATCATTGATGACTAACTTACAGGAATCGCTATTTAAGGAATTTCTTCTTACTAATTGCTCTGGCGCCTATTCATGTTCGACAATTGTAGACTGCAATACTCGAAAATATCATGGCTTGTTGGTAGTCCCTGTGCCAGAGTTGGATGATGAGAACCATGTGCTGTTGAGCACTTTGGACGTTTCTGTCATTCAACACGGTGCTGAGTTCAATTTGGGCGTACACAAGTATGATGGCAATCATTTCAGCCCCAACGGACACAAATATATCCGTGAGTTCAGTAACGAGAAGATTCTTACAACCATTTATCGCGTGGGCGGCGTGCTGCTGGAAAAGGAAGTGGTCTTCCAACATTATGAGAGCCATATTTTGCTGCGCTATACGTTGCTCGAGGCACATTCTCCGACCATTTTGCGCTTCCGCCCGTTTCTGGCATTCAGGAGCGTCCGTGAGTTCACACATGAGAACGAGGTGGCCGACCGCGTCTGCAAAGACATAGAGAATGGCGTCAAAATATGCATGTATGAGGGCTACCCCTATCTGCACATGCAGCTGTCCAAAGGAAACGAATTTGTCGGCCAGCCCAACTGGTATCGCAACATTGAGTATATTAAGGAGCAGGAAAGAGGTTATGATTCCAAAGAAGACCTGTATGTGCCCGGATATTTTGAGTTGCCCATTGAAAAAGGCGAAAGCGTCATCTTCTCTGCTTCCACCAAGGCCACTGATGCGGGAAAATTGCACGAACTTTTCGACCAGGAAGCTGAATTTTGTGCATTTAAGGGCAATTTTTATCAATGTCTGGTCAATGCGGCTCATCAATTCCATAAGCGGGAAGAGAACAAAGACAGGTATCTGTTGGCGGGCTACCCGTGGTTCAAATGCCGGGCGCGCGACACTTTCATCGCCTTGCCCGGACTAACACTTTCTATCAAGGAACGGCAGTGTTTTGAACTCATTATGAAAACTGCGGAGCGAGGGCTGCGGGAATTTATGGAGAAAAAGACGTTGACCGTCCATCTCTATGAAATCGAGAAGCCTGATGTCATGCTTTGGGCCGTCTGGGCTGTCCAGCAATATGCCAAGAAGGAAGGGAATAAAAGATGTTATAAGAAATATGGTCGGCTCTTGGCGGACATCCTTGCTTTTATCATGGAGAACAGGCATCCGAACCTTGAATTGAAGGGCAACGGGCTGTTGTATGCTGAAGGAAGGAACGAAGCTATCACATGGATGAACTCAACGGTGAATGGGAAGCCAGTTGTCCCAAGAACAGGCTATATAGTCGAGTTTAATGCACTGTGGTACAATGCATTGCTCTTCTGCATGGAGCTCCTGGGAGACTATGAAAAGGAAGAGGAGATGGAGAGAATCGGGAAAATTGCCGAAAAGTGCCAAAAATCATTTGTCAGCATTTTCTACAATGAGCATGGTTATTTATTTGACTATATCGGGGGGGCGGAAACCGACTACAGCGTAAGGCCTAACATGATTTTTGCCGTTGCGCTCGACCATTCGCCCCTTACCATTGAGCAAAAGAAAAGCGTCCTCGACCTATGTACCCGTGAATTGTTGACCCCCAAAGGCTTGCGCTCGCTCTCCCCCAAGAGCTTGGGATATAATCCCGTTTATGTGGGCGTACAAGTCAAGCGCGACTATGCCTATCATCAAGGGACGGTTTGGCCGTGGCTTGGCGGGTTTTACATGGAAGCTTGCCTGAAACTTTACAAACGGACACGGCTGAGCTTCATCGAGAGGCAGATGATTGGCTATGAAGATGAGATGTATTATCATTGTTTGGGAACCATTTCAGAAATTTTTGATGGCAATCCGCCATTTTCAGGGAGGGGGGCAACCTCCTTTGCCATCAACGTGGCTGAAATATTGCGCACCATGGAGCTGCTGGAAAGATACCAATACAAAAATAACGAGGAAAGATGATAAAAGTACTCATGTTCGGGTGGGAATATCCACCACATGTCTATGGTGGACTGGCAACTGCAAATTTTGGTATTGCAGAAGGGCTGTATAGTCAGGGCGACATAGACATAACGCTGTGTCTGCCGCGGCCTTTTGGCGATGAAGACCAGCGTGCGGCAAAAATTCTGGCAATGAATGCCGTGCCGGTTGTCTGGCGAGACACAACTATCGAGCAAATCAATCGAAAAGTTGGCAAGGTCATGACACCTGACCTGTATTTCCGACTTAGGAACCATATTTACAACGATTTTAACCACATCAGGACCAACGAGCTTGGCAGCATAGAGTTTGCCGGCGGCTACCCATCCAACCTGAACGAGGAGATCAACAACTATTCTGCCATTGCAGGCGTTGTGGCGCGCACAATTGATTTCGACATCATCCATGCCCACGACTGGCTCACCTTCCCCGCTGGCATCCATGCGAAAAAGATAAGCGGAAAACCGCTTTGCATCCACGTCCATGCAACAGATTTCGACCGTTCACGAGGCAAAGTCAATCCTGTGGTCTATGGCATCGAGAAAAATGGGATGGACCACGCCGATTGCATCATGTGCGTATCGGAACTCACACGACAGACCGTCATCACCCAATACCATCAATCCCCTGGCAAGGTCGTAACGATGCACAATGCGGTCTATCCACTGTCGCCCGAGATAGAGGCAATCCCTCGTCCAGACCATACTGATAAAGAGAAAATTGTTACCTTCTTGGGTAGGATAACCATGCAGAAAGGCCCGGAATACTTTGTGGAAGCAGCTGACTTGGTGCTTCAACGTACGCGGAACATCCGTTTTTGTTTTGCCGGTAGCGGCGACATGATGGAGAAAATGATTTGTTTGGCTGCCGAAAAAGACATTGCCGACCGCTTTCATTTCCCCGGATTCATGCGAGGGAAAGAAGTGTACGAGTGTCTCAAGAATTCAGATGTCTACGTCATGCCCTCGGTCAGCGAGCCGTTTGGCATCTCGCCGCTTGAAGCCATGCAATGTGGCACGCCAACCATCATCTCCAAACAAAGCGGATGTGCCGAGATACTGAACAACTGCATCAAAGTAGACTATTGGGACATTCATGCCATGGCAGACGCTATGTATTCAATCTGCAACAACGAAAGCCTGTTCAAATACCTACAAGAAAACGGTAAAAGGGAGGTGGATGAGATCACTTGGAAAAAAGTGGGGGCAAAAATCAAGAAAATATACCAGCAGCTGCTCTCCAAACAACTATAAATCAAACTAAAAAGTCAGAATATGAAGACCATTTGCCTATATTTTGAGATCCATCAAATCTTGCACTTGAAACGTTATCGCTTTTTTGATATCGGAGCCGACCATTATTATTACGACGACTTTGAGAATGAGCGATGCATTAGCGACACGGCGGAGCGCTCCTACATGCCGGCCCTCGAAGCGTTGCATCAGATGATAAGGTCAAACGGAAAGTTCTTCAAAGTTGCCTTTTCGCTTTCTGGCGTCGGAATCGAACAATTGGAACTGCATGCACCGCAGGTGCTCACGAAGTTGCAGGAACTCAACGAGACGGGTTGTGTCGAGTTCCTGGCAGAGCCTTTCTCGCACGGTTTGTCATCGCTGGGCGATGAGGACGGTTTTGTCAGTGAGGTCAAGAGGCAGTGTGAGAAGATTAAAGAATATTTTAACCAAGAGCCGCAAGTATTTCGTAATTCTGAGTTGATCTACAACGACGATATCGGACAAATGGTGCACCAAATGGGCTTTAAAGGCATGCTGACAGAAGGTGCCAAGCACATCCTGGGCTGGAAATCACCGCATTATGTCTACCATAGTGCCTGCACGCCACAGCTCAAACTCCTGTTGCGGGACATTCAGCTGAGCGATGACATCAGCCTGCGTTTCAACGACCATGAATGGGAAGAGTATCCTCTTTTTGCAGATACATTTATCAAGAAAATTGCACAAACTCCTGAAAAGGAGAAAGTTATAAACATTTTCATGGAGCTTTCCGCCTTGGGCATTGCCCAGCCGCTGTCCAGTAATATCCTGGAATTTATCAAAGCATTGCCTAATTGTGCAAAGGGAAATGATGTCAATTTTGCCACTCCCAGTGAAATTTGCGACAACTTCAAGAGTGTCAGTGCATTAGAAGTTCCGGAGACATTGAGTTGGGTAGACGAGGAGCGCGACATCAGTTCGTGGCTGGGCAATTCCATGCAGCGGGAGGCTTTCAACAAGCTCTACAGCATCGCCGAGCGCGTCCGCATTGCCAACGACCCGCGCATCAGCCAGGACTGGGACTATCTGCAAGCCACTAACTATCTGAGGTACATGACAACCAAGCCGTCGAATGTGGGGCTTGACCGCAGCATTTATGGCAGCCCGTTTGATGCCTTTACCAACTACATGAATATCTTGGGCGACTTCATTCAACGCGTCAACATGCTCTATCCAGAGGAAATTGACAACGAAGAGCTCAATGCGTTGCTGACCATCATCAAAAATCAAGGAGAGGAAATCAAAATGCAGGAAAAGGAAATCATCCGCCTTCAGACCAAGTTGCTCAAAATGGAGAAGAAGAAAAAGAAGGAGAAATAGCTGTTTTGGGGAAGTTGGAACAAGGTGACGACATCGTTTTGTCGCAAAAATGAAAAAGCAATCGGGCGAACCGATTGCTTTTTCATTTCATGCTTTAAGGCTTTTTTATTAGCCATTATGTTTTTTCATGATCTTAATCAAGTCAATCACTTTGTGTGAATAGCCAATCTCATTGTCATACCAAGTCACGAGTTTCACAAACTTGTCGGTTAGATAAACGCCAGCTTCTGCGTCGAAGATGGAGGTGCGGGGGTCGCCCAGGAAGTCTGAAGAGACCACAGCGTCTTCCGTGTAGCCGAGGATTCCTTTCAATTCGCCCTCTGAAGCTTCTTTCATCGCCTTGCAAATCTGTTCTTTCGTGGCAGGATTCTTCAAGTTAACCGTGAGGTCGACTACAGAAACGTCAAGAGTTGGCACGCGCATGGAAATGCCGGTCAGCTTGCCGTCGAGCTCTGGAATGACTTTTCCTACCGCCTTGGCCGCACCGGTTGAAGAGGGGATGATGTTGCCACCTGCCGCGCGGCCGCCGCGCCAGTCTTTCATTGACGGTCCGTCTACAGTCTTTTGGGTGGCCGTGGCTGAGTGTACGGTTGTCATCAGTCCGCTTTCGATGCCGAATTTCTCGTTGAGCACCTTTGCCACGGGCGCCAAGCAGTTGGTTGTACAAGAGGCGTTAGAAACGATTTTTTGTCCAGCATACTTGTCGGTGTTTACGCCGCAGACGAACATGTCTGCCTGACGTCCGTCGTCGCCTTTCTTTGAAGGGGCTGAGAGCACAACATATTTAGCGCCTGCTTCCAGGTGCTTTTCTGCTTTGTCCATGGCCAGGAACAGGCCTGTTGACTCAACAACATA
The DNA here is from genome assembly GCA_900319895.1 of uncultured Prevotella sp. Taxonomy (GTDB): domain Bacteria; phylum Bacteroidota; class Bacteroidia; order Bacteroidales; family Bacteroidaceae; genus Prevotella. The sequence continues at coordinate 8,552 of ONQK01000080.1, forward strand.
CTCTGCGCCGATTTCATCCCACTTCAAGTTGGCCGGATCTTTTTCTGCCGTCACACGGATTTTGTTGCCGTTAACGATGAGCAGGTTGTTCTCAACGTCTGCTTCAACGGTGCCTTCAAATTTTCCGTGCATGGTATCATACTTCAGCATGTAAGCCATGTAATCTACTGGGAGCAAGTCGTTAATACCTACAACCACAACATCATTCTTGTTTGCCTCTTCAAAAGTTGAGCGGAAAACAAAACGACCAATACGGCCAAAACCGTTAATACCAATTTTAATCATAGCTTTTGTCTATTTTTAATAAATGTTTGAATTGAATATTCTATCATTAATTACAAGAGTTGCCGTTTTGATAACATGCCTTTGCAGCATAAAAACGGTGATTCCCTGTGCTTTTTTATTGTTTCAACGGCAAAGTTACAAATTATTTTCTATATTTGCATCAGATTTCATTATTAATTCAAAAAAAATAGGAACTATGGGATTTATCAAAGACTTTAAAGAGTTCGCCATGAGGGGAAATGTCATTGACATGGCGGTCGGTGTGATTATTGGAGGAGCTTTCGGGAAGATTGTGTCGTCGCTGGTTGACAATATCTTGATGCCCGTCATCGGTGTGTTGACTGGCGGTGTTGACTTCAAGGGGCTTTCCGCAATGGTGGGAGACGCGAAGATCGGGTATGGATTGTTCATTCAGAACACTCTTGACTTCCTCATCATCGCACTTTGTATCTTTGTGATGATCAAAGCCATCAACAAAGTCGGGAAGAAGAAAAAAGAGGAGGAGCCAGCCGCGCCCGCCGGCCCGACGACTGAGGAGCTCTTGGCTGACATCAAGGAGTTGTTGAAAAATAAATAGGAAATCATTTCAGATAAGCACAAGAAGTCTTCATCCGGCCGATTGCCTTAGGTGAAGACTTCTCTTTTTTTTGCCCAAAAATCTTTTGAGTCTGTTCTCTTCAATCTTTTACGGCTTGCTTTCTTCTGCCAGCATGTGCGATCTCACGCGGCTCAAAGTCTCCGGCGTCATTTGTAGAAAGCTGGCGACATACAGCAGAGGTGCGCGCAAGATGAGCTGTGGCATAAGCTTGCACATCCGTTTATAGCGCTCTTGTGCTGTCTCAAAGCGTAGCAAGTCTGCGTAGACCTGCGACCTTTTGAGCACTTCTTCCAGGATTCTGCTGTACAGCACTTGGATGTTGCCGTGATGTGAGGCCACGACTTCCAGCTGCTTTTTGGGAATGGCATACAGAACGGTCGGCTCCAGGGTCTGAATTTGCAGCCTTGAGGGTTCTTCGTTGAAGAGGCTTTCGATGCAAATCACGATGGAGCCTTCCACTGCCATGTATTCGGTGAGCTCTTTCCCGTTTTTATAGTAGAACAGGCGCACGAGCCCTTTTTCTATATAATATAGGTGTTTGGACACGTCTCCTGCTTGAAGAACTATTTCGCCCTTCGCAAATTTCATAGGCACCAATAGGTTTTCCAGAACATCTAGTTCTTCATGTGTCATTGTAGTGTATTTCCGTGCCAACTCTCGTGCGATGTCCCTCCTGTTTTTACTGTTCTCTCTCATGTTTTTTTACCTTTTATTACTTTTTATACTTACTTCTTTCTTACTCCTTACTTTGTTTCCTTATTGTTTATGGATGAAATTTTAGTCAAGTTTCAATACAGCGAGAAAGGCTTTTTGTGGGACTTCAACGTTGCCAATTTGCTTCATTCTCTTCTTTCCTCGCTTCTGTTTCTCCAAAAGTTTTCGTTTTCTTGACACGTCGCCGCCATAGCATTTTGCCGTAACGTCCTTGCGCACCTGCTTGATGGTCTCGCGTGCGATGATTTTTGCGCCGATAGCCGCCTGAATGGCGATGTCAAATTGTTGTCTGGGAATCAAGTCTTTTAGCTTTTCACACATGCGCCTGCCTAGATTCGTCGCATTGTCTTGATGTGTAAGGGTCGACAATGCGTCCACGGGCTCGCCGTTGAGCAAGATGTCGAGCTTTGCCAGTTTTGAGGGGCGGAAGCCGTCGATGTGATAGTCAAAAGAGGCGTAGCCCTTGGAGATGCTCTTCAATTTGTCGTAAAAGTCGATGACAATTTCGCCAAGTGGCAGATAAAAGTGCAGCTCTACGCGATTTCCGCTGACGTATTCTTGTTTGATGAGTTCGCCGCGCTTGTCCAGGCAAAGCTTCATGATCGGGCCGATGTAATTGGCGTCCGTGATGATGGAGGCCTTGATGTATGGCTCTTCGATATGGTCGATCATGGCAATGTCGGGCAGGCCGGAAGGATTGTGTACTTCTTTCTCGTTGTGTTGTTTGTCGTAGACCATGTACGATACGTTGGGCACCGTGGTGATGACATCCATGTTGAATTCACGGTCGAGCCGTTCTTGGACAATCTCCATGTGCAGCAGGCCTAAGAATCCGCAGCGGAAGCCGAAGCCCAGTGCCACCGATGATTCGGGCGAAAAGGTCAGCGAGGCGTCATTTAAGCGTAGCTTTTCCAGCGATGCCCGCAAATTCTCGTAATCGCTCGGGTCGATGGGGTACACGCCGGCAAAAACCATGGGCTTGACCTCTTGGAAGCCCTCAATCGCCTTGTTGCATGGCGCATCTGTGTGTGTGATCGTGTCGCCGACTTTTACTTCTTTGGCATCCTTGATGCCGCTGATGATGTAACCAACTTCGCCGGTTTTAAGCTCGTTTTTGGGCACCATGTCCATCTTCAAGACACCCACCTCGTCGGCATCGTATTCCATGCCGGTATTGAAAAACTTCACCTTGTCGCCTTTCCGTATCGCTCCGTTTTCAATCTTGAAATAGGCAATAATGCCTCTGAACGAATTGAAGACAGAGTCGAAAATCAGCGCTTGAAGTGGCGCATTCACATCGCCCTTGGGGTGGGGGACGCGTTCCACAACTGCCCTTAGAATATCCTCAACGCCTGCACCCGTCTTCCCCGAAGCCCGTAGAATCTCGCTCCGGTCGCATCCCAGCAGCTCCACGATTTCGTCTTCCACTTCATCGGGCATTGCGCTGGGCATGTCGATCTTGTTGATGACGGGGATGATTTCCAGATCCTGGTCTATTGCCATGTAGAGATTCGAGATGGTCTGTGCCTGTACGCCTTGCGTGGCATCCACCACCAGCAGTGCGCCCTCGCATGCCGCGATACTGCGTGAGACCTCATACGAAAAGTCCACATGCCCCGGCGTGTCAATCAAGTTGAGTATGTATGATTGTTCGTCATGCTTGTATTCCATTTGGATGGCGTGGCTTTTGATCGTGATGCCACGTTCGCGCTCCAAGTCCATATCATCGAGCATCTGCCCTTCTGTGACCTTGATGGTGTTGGTGTGTTCCAGCAAACGGTCGGCAAGTGTCGACTTGCCATGGTCAATATGGGCGATGATACAGAAATTGCGTATATGATTCATTTTTTATTATTTTGTGTGCAAAATTACAAAAATATTCATAAAATTCACAAAACTACTTGTTCTTTTTATGAACAGAACAGGTTATAAATTGTAAAAACAGGATTTTTGAGCATTTTTTTACAAAAAAGAAATACATGTTTTGCTTTTGGAATTGTTGTTTTTTGTTTTCCGGTGGCATGAAATATGGATGTCTGGTGCAAGGGTCAGGCAGTCTTTTTCTTTTTCCACTATTGTGCTATTTTACGGCATGCTTTCCATACGAAAGTGTGCATTCAAGATGGAAGTGCGATTTTTGGCAACTAAATGGCTTCTTTTTTTGTAACTTTAAAACTTAATTTGTATCTTTGTGGGGCTGATTTTTTATTGGAAGACTACGATTATGACACTCATCATAGCAATTATTTTGTTGTTAAGTTATTTTTTTATAGCAACCGAGAGTTTTACACATCTGAACAAAGCCGCCGTGGCCATGTTTGCCGGTACGGTAGGGTGGGTGTTGTACGTCAGTTTCGGAACGGATTTTGTGATGAGCCGGCATCCTGCCGAATATATTGATTTCTTGAGCGGTGATGCCGCCAACAGTGTCGCGGTGAAATATTATATTGCTCAAAATATTTTTTTGAAGTATGTGGGAAAAGCGGCAGAAATCGTCTTGTTCTTGCTGGCGACCATGACGATTGTCGAAATTCTGAACAACAACGGCTGTTTTGATTTCGTGACACATTTGCTGCGTACAAGAAACAGCCGGAAACTCTTGTGGATGCTCTCAGGCATTACTTTTGTCATCTCGGCCAACTTGGACAACCTCACCACTACGACCATGATGCTCGTCATCATGCACAAAATCGTGACCGCCCGCCGCTTGCGGCTTTTTTATGGGGCGGCAATCGTCTTGGCTGCCAATTGTGGCGGCTTGTTTACCGTCATCGGCAGCCCGGAAACGCTGGTCTTATGGAACATGGGGGCGGTGACTGCTACTGACTATTCCATGTCGTTGTTGCTCCCCTGCCTGACATCGTGGGGGCTGTCGACGTGGTGGATTGGCCGCAGTTTGCCCGAGCGCATAGAAACGGAGTCGGTGGCGATGCCATTTCGCGGAGACGAGACGAATCTGAAGATTTGGCAACGGGTGTTGATGTTTTTCGTGGCCATCGGCGGCTTGTGGTTTATACCGACTTTTCATAATATAACGAAGTTGAGCCCGTTTTTGGGCGCGTTGTGTGTGTTGGCGGTCTTGTGGATTGTGCATGAGGTGGCGAACCGTAAGCTGATGAACGCCGACCAGATGATCCATCGCCAGGTGCCGCGCGTGTTGCAGTATGGCACGTTGCAGATGATGTTGTTTGTGATGGGAATGATGCTGGCATTGGGCGTGGTGGCCGAGGCCGGCGTTTTGTCGAGTTTTGCCGATTTTTTTGAGCAACGCATCGGCAACATCTGGTCATTGGGCATTTTCGCAGGCGCGGTGAGCTGTTTTGTGGATAATTTTGCGACCTCAGTCAGTTTCTTTTTGCTCCACACTGTTGTTGAAGGTACCGGAGTCGGCGGTGCGAGCCTTTCACCTTTTGTCCAAAATGGTGACTTTTGGAAGTTGATGGCTTATTGTGTGACGATGGGCGGCAATGTCTTGTGCATCGGCTCCATGAGCGGTCTTGCCTTCATGAAGATGGAAAACATGCGCTATGGCTGGTATTTCCGCAATATTGGCTGGAAAACCTTGATTGGGTCTTTTTTAGGACTTGGCGTACTGTGGCTTTCGCTCATGTAGGCTGCCGTGTCTCCTGGCGGCAAGGCATAGAAAATGCGCACCAGAACCCTTCTTGAGGCTTTTGGCGCGCATTTCCTTATTTTGCGGTGCACTCCGAGATTCAATGTCCCAAACGTCATTTCCCAGATGTCAGACACCGTCCTCCTCATCCGTCGTTTGTTCGGGACTAGCCTCTATGTCAATATCTTTTTCGATGGTGATGTTTCCCATTCTTGACAATGTTATTTTCAGCGGGATGTATTCATCGCTCGTGCGCGCCGGCGACCCGATGCTCCCGGCAAAAATGAGGTCGTTGCCGTTTGTCTTGTCGAAGACTATGCCGAGCATTGCGCCTTCCTTCTTGAAGTGTTCGTCAAGATGATTGGAGAAGTCGGCCTTGGCGAATGTCCGGTTGAAAAACACGCTGCCGTCGGCCCTGACGACCAACATCTCGATTTTGTTGTCATAATATTCTTGGTCGCTTTCGTCTTTAACGATGGGCAGGCTTTCATCCGGAAAGCGGTTGATTTTTATGGTGTATTTTTTTTCGAGCCAGTCAATTTCTCTTTCAAATTCATAAGCGTCCATTTTGACAGTTGCTTTTTCCTTTGTTTCAACAGGTTTCGAGACGATAATGTCTTGTGTCGCCGGTTGTTTTGAACATGATACGATGCCGAGCATGGCAATGGCGTAAAGGATGTTAGTGAGATTTTTTTTCATGTGTCCTCCTTGTTTTGAATCCTATGGTGTTGTTTCTTTTGAATTTTATGGTCTTTAATTCGTATAGCAGTCGGCTCTTACAATTTCCTGAAAGCCAAATTTGCCATCATGACGGCTGCCAGCCCCGCTGTTTCGGTGCGTAGCCGGCTTTTCCCTAGACTGACGGCCTTGAAACCGTTTTCAGCTGCTGATTTTACTTCTTCGACGGCGAAATCTCCCTCCGGGCCAATTAAAATGGTGACGTCCTGGTCTTTTTTTTCGCTGGTGAGCGTAAACAGTTCGTTGAAAAAGTCATTTTTCTCATCTTCCTGATAGCAATGTGCTATGAAACGGCTGCCGTCTTGCCGATTTTTTATAAAGTATTGAAAATCAACCATCTCGTTGACCTTTGGCTTCCATGCTTTTCGGCTTTGCTTCATGGCGGCAATGACGATTTTTTCAATTCGGTCTATTCGGATGTTCTTTCGCTCTGAAAATCTACAGTTGAGGAACGTAATCTCGTCAAAGCCTATTTCTGTCGCTTTTTCCACTAGCCACTCAATGCGGTCGGCCATCTTGGTGGGGGCGATGGCAAGATGGATGCGCCCGCCCCATGTCTTTTCCTGCTCGCTTCTTTCCTTGATGAGATAGCGGCAGCGCTTTTGGTCAATGTCTGTGATGCTTGCCTTGTAGAAGGCGCCTTTGCCGTCAATGAGGAAAATGGTGTCGTCTTCGCGAAGCCTTAGAACGCGCGCGGCGTGCCTGGCCTCGTCCTCTGGGAGTTCGCCCTTGGGGACATCCGGTACATAGAAAAAGCGTTCTTCCTTCATCTTTCCCAATTGTTTTTTTGGTCGTTTTTCCGGTTATTTTGCTCATCTCTCAGATGGGAGGCCAGTTCGTAGTCCTCGTCTTCGATGGCTCGCTCCAAGGCTTGTCTTAGCATCTCGTCGCTGAGCGAGTTGAGCGGCATTTGCAGCCTTTCTGCCCCTTTTTGGTAAGGGGCGCTTTGTTTGTGCATGAGCAGTGGCTCGATGAGAATGGGCAGGTTGCCGACGTGTGCCATCAGGATGGCTTCCGTGATGCTGATGGATTTCGCTTTTTGGTGCTCCACATCGCAGACGGAGGCGATGTATTGTCCTCTGACGATGTCTGTGATGTGGATTTCAAGGCGATATTTCTCCCATCCGGAAATGATGGTCAGCAGCACCTCCGGAATTTTATCGTTGGTAGGAACCGGGCTGGTCCGAAGACTGAACTGTTGCTTAATCCAGTCGTCGCACACCACGATAATTTGCCTTTTTTCTTCCTTGTCGGTAAGAATGATGACGTTCTGGTTCTCTTTGCCAACCAGTTCTGAAATGCCTTTGAAATAGAGGCGTATCGGTTCCATTTTTATGCAGAAATAGTATTTTCTTCTTTTTTAGTTTTAAACACGACGGCAAAGGTGATGCCTACCACGAATGAGAAGCCGGCGAAGATGAACCAGCAGGCTTGCCAGTTGCCTACCAAGAAGCCGTTTTCCCATGTACAGTAGTGGTTGACGACTTCACCTGCCACCAGTGTGCCGATGGTGGCGCCAAGTCCGTTGGTCATCAGCATGAAAAGTCCTTGTGCCGAAGCTTTTATGGAGGGCTTGCATTCTTGGTCGACGAACATGGCTCCCGATACGTTGAAGAAGTCGAATGCCACGCCGTAGACGATGCATGAGAAGATGAACAGGATTACGCCGGGCATGGCTGGGTTGCCAATGCCAAAGAAGCCGAAGCGGAAAACCCATGCAAACATGGACATGAGCATTACGCCCTTGATGCCGAAGCGGCGCAGGAAGAAGGGGATGAGCAGGATGCAGAGTGCCTCGCTGATCTGTGAGATGGAGGTCAGCAGTGTCGCGTTGTTGGCGGCAAAGGTGTCTGCAAATTCCGGACTTCCTTTGAAACTAGTGATGAATGGCCCAGCATATCCGTTGGTGACCTGCAAAGACATGCCGAGCAGGGCGGAGAAGATGAAGAACAGCGCCATGCGCCGGGTTTTGAAAAGCTTGAATGCGTCTAAGCCGAATGTCTCAGCCAGTGAAGCCGCCGGTTTTTTCTCAACTTTGCATTGCGGAAGGGTCATGCAATAGAGGAATAGCACAATGCTCAATATGCCTGAGACGAAGAATTGCATATAGGTGTATTGGAACTTGTGCGAGTTTTCGGCGAGCGTGAAAGTGAATGCACCGTCTTCCCACACGGCGCAGTTGACAAACCACATGGTTGCGATGAAGCCGACTGTCCCCAAAACGCGGATAGGGGGGAAGTCCTTTACGGTGTCCATGCCGTTGTTCTTCAACAATGTGAAGGCAACGGTGTTGGATAGTGCTATGGTGGGCATGTAGAATGCTACGCTTAGGGTGTAAAGTGAGATGAAAAGTGACTTGTTGGGGATTTCGTTGCCAAAACCTGCCGACATGCCAATGTAAAAACAGCCTGCCATGGCCAAGCCTGCAACCAGGTGGCAAATGCCGAGCAGGCGCTGCGGTTGGATGTATTTGTCGGCAATAACGCCGATGATGGCGGGCATGAAGATGGATACGATGCCTTGAATGGCGTAGAACCAGGAAATTTGGGCTCCCAAACCTGCAGTGCCTAAATAGTTGCCCATGCAAGTGAGGTATGCTCCCCACACTGCAAATTCCAAGAAATTCATCAGTGCCAATCGTCCTTTGATATTCATGTTTTTTATCTGTTTTTTGTTTTTAATTGGGCAAAGTTACGAAAAAAGGTTGTAATGAAGAAGCAATTTCCGAAGATTAACGTAGAATAATCGTAAAATAATGCGGTGGGCCTTGTCAAGGGTGAAAGAGGTGGCTTGATGAGCATTGGTGCATGATAGAAACATCAAATACACAGTCTTTTTGTCGCTTTGTCATACATTTTGGCGTAAAAATGCTCTACCTCCGTTTTTCTTGTAATATGTTGATATACATTGTGTTACGATTTTTTTGTCAAAAGTGATGGAGGGAAGTTAATGTCGGTTGTTTTTTAAGAGTTTGGAGCTCTTTGTTGCAGGAAAGTTGCAGATTTTCCAGCAAAAACATGTATTCTCATCTGGAAAAAACATGTCTTGGCCGTTTTTTTTACAGATTTTTTCTATATTTGCGCTCGTAGTGAAAATGATGACGATAAAAATGAGACACTTTGCCTTTTCCATCCTGTTTGTTGCATCGCTTATATGCTCATGCCGACCAGATGCCTCCAATAGCGCTATTACGGCAGAAATGGCATTCGAGGGAGTGAGCAATTATTGCCACGACAATTACGACTGGAGCGTGGCAGAGGACAATCCTACTATGATGTCTTTGGAAATGGGGGAGGAGAGTGATTCTGCCTATCAAGTGGTGTTTCGCAGCTATACCGGAGCCGTCGTCTATTTTTATGTAGGTAAAGTCACTGGTGCCACAAGAATGGTGGAGCATGTGCCGGCTCTTGGCATAACGGGAGAGGTGGGAACCATCGACCTTCTCGATTATCTTGAACAAGCGGGGTAGGAAGTCGCTTCACCCGTTGTTCTCGGCTCCTTTTTGGGCATTTTCCATGAAAAATAGAGAAAGGCAAAAGAAAAACGGACTTTCCTCTTGCATTTCTCCGAATGTGGACCTCAAAAGCTAAGGTGCAACCCCTCTGCTTTGATGCGTTTATGATTTTGCAACCGATGTGCGGAGGCAAAATCGCTGGATTTGACTATTCATGCCAAAAGCCGTCCAATGCTTCGTCGTCGTCGAATCCCTTCGATTCAATCTCAACCGTTTCACCGTCACCGGGGCCATTGTCCTTCGGGGCCGACCAATCGAGCAAGTGGCTGCAAACCTCAACCTTGAAAACTTCAACAAAGGGTTTTTCGTATGTTTTTTTCTGAGTATTCATATTCTTATCCTTTCAAATTTTATGTGATGAAAAATCTTATTTGACAAA
>ONQK01000037.1 GCA_900319895.1 uncultured Prevotella sp.
CAACGATGCCGCCGTGTTCTATATGCAACAGCGCGGCATCAGCCTCGAACAAGCCCGATTGCTGCTCGAAATCGCGTTCATCAACGAGGTCATCGACCAAATCGAACTCGTTCCACTGCGCGACCGCCTGCACTACCTCGTCGAAAAGCGATTCCGCGGCGAACTATCGAAGTGCGTGGGCTGCAAATTGTGTCAGTGATAGAGTTGTGGATAAAAATTGCAACCGGTTATTTTTGAATGGAGACTTCGTGTTGAATTTGTCCGATGAAATGGGCTATTTCTGAAATATTTTCGGCAATTAGGAATTGTTTTCTCCATTCTCCTCTGATGACGCCTTTTTGACTAAAATCTTTCAATAAACTTATCAAAGGGTTCCAAAATCCTTTGATGTTATAAAGAATGACGCGTTGTCGATGGTATCCAATCGATGCAGAGGCAGCGACGGTGAATATTTCATCCAAAGTTCCGATTCCGCCGGGCAGTGCGATGCACACATCACTGTTCTCCATGATAATTTGTTTTCGTTCATTGAGGTTTGCACATCTGATTTCTTGATCCACGAAATGTGATATTTTCCCGTTTTCTTCAATAATATCCGGGACAACGCCGATGGTTTCCCCACCAGCTTCTTTTGTGGCCTGGGCGATGCATTCCATCAGTCCCAGCCTACACCCTCCAAAGACGATGGAATGGCGGTTTTTTGCTAAAAAAACGCCTAATTCTCTTGTTTTTTCAAAGAAAACGGTGTCTAAATTGTTGTTTGCTGAGCAGTAAATCGCTATTTTCATGGTCAAATCTTGAAATTTTGAGGCATTTTCTGGGTCTGGGCAATCTTTTATGTGTTTTTTAAGTCGTTTTTGGGGCGCAAGTATGGTTTGGGGCGGAGATTCGTCCAATCCAACAACAAATCTTGGGCAATTTGCTTACAAACTGCCCAAGATATTTTCTGTTGTATCTCTTTTTTAGAAATAGCCTATATATTGCTGATTGTCTACAATCAGTAGAAGGGTAGAGTTTTCGAAGTTTCTGTCCTTCTGTAGTCTGAACTTGTTCTGACTAGAAGGGTAGAATACTACGTCTACGAAGATGAGGTTGTTGTTTTGGTCGTAGATGCTCACTTCCAGAAGCCTTGTTGACGACTTCAAGTCGATGTTTAAGGTGTTTTCCGTGAGATAGGCTTCAGGCAAGCGTGCGGGCATCTTCCTTGTGCCTTTTTTCATTTTCGGGTCATACTTGCTCAGTGGAATGTCTTGTCTCCATGAGTCAGTCTTTTCGATAACATCCGTTGTGCAATCTTGTGCGAAACTCGCTGTGAATGTAAATGCCAGAGCGAGTGCCAAAAAAAGTTTTTTCATAATTTTTACCTTTGTTATAAATGAATATTATACTTGTTATACTTATAGATTAATAAGAATTGCCCAAAGATAATATAAAAAATGAAGTAAAGCAAATAAAATACTAAAAAAATGATTTTTTTGAATATATAATCAACTTTAATGGTTGTTTTATGCAAAATTAGGTCTAAAATAATTAAAATTTGTGTATTTAGAACAGAAAAATTGTCATATAATTTTGTTTTTTATCGAAAAAACATTATTTTTGGGGTATGAAGAAATGTGCATGCTATGTTCATCTTTTCTGCTTGTGTGCTTTTTTTCTGTTTCAGTTATCTTGTTCTGACAGAATACATAGGGTTGAATTACTGGATGGGATTGATAGTTTGATCAATGAAAATCCGGATAGTGCGATTAAAAAACTCAATGTTATAGAAAGTCAAGTTGGCGAAATGGGAGAAATGGAGCAGATGTGTCTTGCTCTTTATAAGATAAAGGCCTATGACAAGGCCGATCTTTCGCTAACGGCTGTAAAAGATATAGTTCCTGTCATCAACTTTTTCGAGAAGGCCAAGGATGCGGAATTGCTGGCGATGGCTTATTATTATGCCGGTCGTGTCTCAAAGGAGAAGGGTGATGTTGTTCGGGCCTTGAATTATTTTTACAAGGCCGAGGAGGCTTACACCCGGTTGAAGGACCTTCCGATGCTTTCTGTTGTCCACTCGCAAATTGGCTGGATTTTCAATGCTCGCCGGATTTGTTCGGAGTCTCGTCATCACTTTTTGAAGGCCTATGAGTATGATGACTTGTTGAACGATACTTTGGGCATGGTTGAAGATCTTCGTGACTTGGCGATTTCGTATGTTTGGGACGACAACGAGCAGGAGGCCTTGGAGGTGATGAAGCGTGCCCATGGTTTGGCTTGGGAGAAGCAGTTGATAAGAAAGATGCTTGAGATAGAGAAGGAGATGGCATACACTTACAAGGATTTGGGTATGTATGACTCGGCTTTTATCTATATACAGCAGCCTTTGCTGAACCTTAATCTTATGGAAGAGCCGTATTCGGTCTATAATTTGTTGTCGCTTTTGTATTTGAAGGCGGGCGACGCCGATTCGGCCACTTTCTATGCGAAGAAATTGTTGCGTGACCAGGATCTTTATGGCCAGAACGCAGCCCATAAAATTTTGACGGAAATGGAGTTGATGAACGGTAACGAAAAATCGGCCTTGCATCATTTCAAGAACTATTATGTATTGGAAGACTCTATTCATAAAAGGACTGTGACTGATGCAATAGTACAGGCAAACAGTCTTTACAACTACCAGTTGTTTGAGCGTGAAAACTTCTTGTTGAAAGCCAAAAACCAGAGCAAGTTCACTTGGCTTGTCATTATTACTTCTGTTTTAGCCATTGTGTTGTTCCTTTCTGTCATCTATTTCCAGAACAATAATAAAAAGCAGCTTGAGCATAAATTGCAGTATGAGAAGTTGGAGCGCATTTTCCAGGAAAACAAGCATAGGACAAAACAGTATGTTGAGAGAAATAATCTAATAATCAACAAGCTGGAGGAAGACTTGAAGTCCGTCTCTTCGGAGAACAAGGATTTGCGCCTGCAGTTGGAAAGCGAGCGCGATAGGTTGTTGGTGGACACTACTATTTCTCAACTTGAGATAGAAAAGCACGACAGGACTGCCCGAATGATCTTGGATTCAGACATCTATAAGGTGTTCAACCACCTGGCGCGGCAGAAGATGCAGCTTCCGTCGAAAGAGCAGTGGGAGACGCTGCGCAATTTGCTGAACACGCATTATAGCAGTTTCTTAGACCGTTTGAACGACATCAACAAGTTGTCTGACATTGAGGAGCAGGTGTGTATGTTGGTGAAATTGGAGATGAAGCCCGTTGACATTGCCTCTCTGACTGCCAGGAGCCAAAGCACGGTGTCTTCCATTCGCACCCGTTTGTTCAAAAAGTTCTTTGGCAAGAACTCTTCTCCGCAGGAATGGGACAATTTCATCCAGACTTTCTAAAAAATATCGTACATTCCCAATGTTTATGGAGGCGTGGAAAAAACTTGAGGTGCTTTCTGTTTTTGGGCGGTGTTGTGGCTATAGGGAGGTTGGCAGTTGAAAAAGCTTTGTGCTGTTGCTTCCTTTGATGAGGATGTGAAAGTTTTTGGGTTTCTTTTTGTCTATTTCTGCCTTTACCTCTTCCACATTTGCAAAATGCCGGAAACTGCTTTGTGCCTTGGCAAATTCTTCGCCGACGAGCCATACCTCCTCGAAATTTGCTGTTTGGAGGATTTCAATTATTTTCAGGTGTTCCTTCTGGCTCACTTCTCCTAATTCTTTCATGTCACCTAGGATGACCATCTTGTGCTCAGCAGCCATCTGTCTGAAGTTGGTGATGGCTGCGGCCATGCTGGTCGGATTGGCATTGTAGGCATCTATGATTAGCTTGTTGTCGCTTGTCTCCATCAGTTGTGAGCGATTGTTGCTGGGCGTGTAGCTTTCAAGTGCGTCGTTGATTTGTTTTATAGGCACTTCAAAGTAACAGCCGATGGCAATTGCCGCCAAAAGGTTGTCAATGTTGTATGTTCCGACAAGTTTTGTGTGTACTTCCTGCCATTCCCAGTTTGCGTGTCGCCATTTGAAGTTGAGAAATGGCGTACAGTCGACGATCTCTCCTGCTGCGAACAAGTCGTCTTGCCGGCCGACGGCATACCGTGCGAGGATGAGCCCGTCGGAAATGGCGCGCAGATGTTCGTTGTTGTTTTGTATAAAGGCAACGGCTTTCTTTTGTGTACGCAGGTAGTCATAGAGTTCCCCTTTGGTTTGCACCACGCCTTCAAAACTTCCGAATCCTTCAATGTGGGCAATGCCTACGTTGGTGATGAGCCCGAAGTTGGGCTCGGCGATTTCAGCAAGTTGTTTGATCTCTCCGGGGTGGTTGGCTCCCATTTCGATGACGGCGATGTCGTGTTCTGCTGTCAGGCGGAGCAATGTCTTGGGCACGCCGATATGGTTGTTGAGGTTGCCTTCTGTATAGAGCACGTTGTGTGTCTTGCCCAACACGGCGGCGACGAGTTCTTTTGTGGTTGTTTTCCCGTTTGTCCCGGTGATGGCGATGATGCGTGTGCCTAGTTGTCTCCGATGGTAATTTGCCAGTTGTTGCAGCGTTTCCAGTACATTGTTGACGAGGATGTATCTTGGGTCGTCTGCCTTTTGGTATCGTATTTCGTCGATAACAGCAAATGCAGCGCCCTGTTCCAGTGCGCTGCATGCAAATTGATTGCCGTTAAACGAATCTCCTTTCAGGGCAAAAAAGATGCTGTTTTCTGGACAATTCCGGCTGTCTGTGGAGATGTTCGGATGTTTTTTGAAAACTTGGTACAATGTTGAGATGTTCATGGCTCTTTTTTGTCCTTTTTTAGTGAATTTGTCGCATTGATTGTCAAAGACTGTTATTGTCGATATTTCTTGAGTCCTGTCTCAAGGAAGTCGATATAGCCTTTGATGTCTTCTTTATAGCTGTATGACCCATTGAGCGGTTTTCCCTCATTGTCAAGCAGTACATAGAAGGGTTGGGTCAAAGCGCCGAACTTGCTTTCTTCGAGATATTTCCACTTGTCGCCCGTTGTGCGCAGGGTTAGCTTTCTGCCGTTGATTTCTACTTCTTGGTGTTGAGGTAGTTTGGTACGGTCGTCTACAACGAGTGAGATGAGGACATAGTCATTGTTCAAGATGTCTGCCACTCGGGCGTCTGTCCACACGGCTTGTTCCATCTTGCGGCAATTGACGCAGCCGAACCCGGTGAAGTCCAGCATGACAGGCTTGCCTTCTTTTGCTGCGGCTGCCATGCCCTCGTCGAAGTCGGTAAATCGTGCATGTACTTCGTTGTGGTAGAGGTTGAAGTCTTGTGTGTTCATGGGCGGGGTGAATGCGCCGACTGCTTTGCATGGGGCGCCCCAAAGCCCTGGTATCATGTAGACGACAAGCGTGAGCGACATCATGCCCAGCATGATGCAGGGCACTGGCATGGCGCGTTTTTCGTCGCCGTCGCTGCGGAAATGCAACATGCCCATGAGATAGAGCCCCAAAGCTGTGAAGATGACAATCCAAATCGCGAGGAACACTTCGCGGTCGAGGATTCTCCAGCCGTATGCCAAGTCGGCCACGGAAAGGAACTTGAACGCGAATGCCAGTTCGATGAAGCCAAGCGTGATTTTGATGATGTTCATCCAAGACCCGGACTTAGGCGCTTGTTTGAGCCATGTCGGGAATATGGCAAACAGTGTGAATGGCAATGCCAATGCCAGTGCAAAGCCGAACATGCCCAGCGCAGGCCCTACCCAGCTGTTGCCCGAGGTTGATGCCTC
>ONQK01000210.1 GCA_900319895.1 uncultured Prevotella sp.
GGCGGACGGCAATAAAAAAACATTAAAATCTTGTGAGGGAGATGCTGTCTTGGGGCCAGGCCTCCCTCCTTGAATCGATGTCCTGTTCGAATCTAGTCTTGAATCAGATTCACACCTGTCATCTCTTGAGGCTGTTTCAAGCCCATGATATGCAAGATTGAGGGTGCGACGTCGGCAAGCCTTCCGCTGTTGATGGTTGCTGAGTTGTTGTCAGTCACATAGATGACGGGAACAGGATTTGTGGAATGTGCCGTATTGGGCGTACCGTCCGGGTTAAGCGCATGGTCGGCGTTGCCATGGTCAGCAATGATCAATGCCTCATATCCATTTTCCCGCGCCGCCTCAATCACTTCCTTCAGGCATCTGTCAACAGCCCAGACCGCTTTGGCAATGGCATTATAGACTCCGGTATGCCCCACCATGTCGCCATTGGCAAAATTGACTACGACGAAGTCGTATTTTTGCTGTTGCAGCGCCCCGACGAGCTGGTCTTTCACCTCATAAGCCGCCATTTCCGGCATGAGGTCATAGGTCGCCACCTTCGGGCTGGGCACAAGGATGCGGTCTTCGCCCTCAAACGGCTCCTCCCGGCCGCCATTAAAGAAGAAGGTTACATGCGCATATTTTTCGGTCTCCGCCGTATGCAACTGCCTTTTACCCATTTGCGCCAAATACTCGCCCAGCGTATTCTCCACATTCTCTTTTGGGAACAACACTTCGAGCCCCTTGAATGCCGCATCATAGGGTGTCATGGTGAAATATTGCAGGTTTTTGACCCTCAGCATCCCCTGCTCAGGCATGTCCGCTTGTGTGAGCACTTGCGTGAGTTCTTTTGCCCTGTCGTTACGGAAATTAAAGAAAATGACCACATCGCCTTCTTCAATCTTCCCATTGACCGAAGCATTGCAAATGGGCTTGATGAATTCGTCAGTAACGCCGTCTTCATAGCTCTGCCTCACCGCTTCCACCATATTTTCAACAGCCTTTCCCTTGCCTTCAACCAACAGGTCATAAGCCTCTTTCACGCGTTCCCAGCGCTTGTCCCTGTCCATGGCATAAAACCGCCCGACGACGGTGGCAACATGCGCATTGTTCTTCCGGCATACTTCCCCGACTTGCTCTATGAACCCTGCGCCCGACCTGGGGTCCGTGTCACGACCGTCCATGAAACAGTGCACACAAGTCTGCTGAAGTCCGTACTCATGCCCCAATTCTATGAGCTTGAAAAGGTGGTCAAGCGAACTGTGCACACCGCCGTCGCTGGTCAAACCCATGAGATGCAACTTCTTGCCGGTTGTCTTCGCATATTCGTAAGCTTTGGCCACTGCCGGATTATGCCGGATGGAACCATCTTGGCACGCCCTGTTGATCTTGACCAAGTCCTGGTAAACGATGCGGCCCGCGCCGATGTTGAGGTGTCCCACCTCAGAATTCCCCATCTGGCCGTCGGGCAGCCCCACGTCTTGGCCAGAAGCGTCGAGCTGCGCATGTGCCGACGTAGCGTAAAGATAGTCCAGATACGGTGTAGGCGTATTGTATATAACGTCCCCTTTTCCGTGTTGTCCGATTCCCCATCCATCGAGAATCACCAACAATGCTTTTTTATCCATGTTTCTATATTTCTTTTTGTTGAATTTCTTTTTGTTGAGTTTGGGAATTGAACTGCAAATTTACGATTTTTCGCTGAAAAACAAAGCCTCATGCCCTCAAAATCCGTTTCTTGAGCCTATAACGCCCTGATTTAAGACAATCGAGAGACTGTTCCCATATTCGCGACAAAGCTCAAAAGGCAAGAGGAGATGCCTCGCCGGCACCTCCTCTTGTCTTTTTCAATCATACATGTGCTATTCGTTTCCAAGGGTTAGCTGATAACAATTTCCCTGGACACCTTGTTCACAACTGGCTCGATTTTAGGCAGTTCAACAGTCAATACACCGTCGCTGACCCTTGCCACAATCTGTTCTTTTTCAACATCGTCAGGCAAAATGAGCGTCTGTTCAAACCTGGTATAGGAAAATTCTCGCCTCAGGTAGTGTGACTTTTTGTCTTCAGTCTTCTTGTCTTGTTTCTTCTCCATTTTGACCGTGAGGTTCCCCTCGTCATTGATATTGACGCTGAAATCATCCTTGGTCATGCCGGGTGCCGCAAGTTCGACGACATAGCTTTTTTCGTTTTCGATGACATTGATCGCAGGTGCTGTCGACCCGCTTTTAGGCATCATGTCATTGTTGAAAAAATCGTTGAACACACTCGGCAGCCAGTCTCGTCTGTACATCATTGGTAACATAATTATTTCCTCCTGTTTTTACTTAATTATTAAAACTGTTTTCTCTCTTGGCCCGGCGCCTCGCCGCCCCGTTTTTTACGGACTTTCTGAGCGCCGTTCAACAAGATTAAGGCAATCGGCATGCCAAGGACACGATGCGCGACATTTTGACACAATTTGTGCCAAAATGTCGCGCATGCGAAAAAGAATTGCTTTTCAGCCGTTCCTGTATGTTGTTGGCGAAATTCCTGTCTTCTCTTTGAAATACTTTCCTAGAAAAGACTGATTGGGGAAGTTGAGCAAGTCGGCAATCTCCTTGACACTCATGGCTGAATTTTTGAGCAACACTTTGATTTCCAGCGTTGTATAGCTGTTAATCCACTCGTTTGGCGTTCTGTTGCTCACCGACTTTACGGCTTCGGTAAGGTATTTGTTCGTCACACACAACTGGTCGGCATACCATCCCACCCTTCTCTCCGTCCTGAAATTCTTCTCAATCGTTTCAATAAATTCGAAAAACACGCTTTCATACCTAGTTTGCCGTTTTGTGCTATTTTCCTGTACGCGGAAAATCAGGTTGCTCAGGTCGATGATCATCGTCGTGATGAGGGCACGCGTCGCCTCGTACTGAAAGTGATGTGTTCTGTCTTCAAGCTTTTCACGAATGAGGTCGGTGTATTTGACAATGGTTTTCACCTCGTTGGGCATGAGGTGGCACACGGGATTGTTCTTGGCAAAAAGAAAGATGGACGCCATGTTGGGGATGCTCCGTATAATTTCATTGAAGAAATCTTCTGAAAGCATGATGCCGATGCCCTCGAAGTCGCGGCTGATGAGGTAGTCGTCGGCCACTTGCCCCTTGCTGATGATGATCAGCTCGCCGCCTCTAACGATGTAGGGCACAGTGTCTACGCTGTATTGCACCTTTCCCTTCAAGCATAATGCGAGGATGTGGCAGTCAAGCCGCCTGGGCTCATTGGGCAGCGGCAGGTCTTTCACGTCGTCGAAAAAGACCATGTCTTCGTTGAGCGGCATGCCTTTGCCCCGCTTGACCATTTGCCCGACCGAGACCTCGTTGATGACAAATTTCTTCATGACAGTTCAAAAGGCTTTGCAGATAAAGTGAGAATCGTCAACATGGGATACAGACTCCAAGACACTTCCACTTAGTATTTGAACGAGCTTCCGCCCAAGAATTCACGCAACAGCGAGGTGGGCGGAATTTGCAGGTTGGGCACCGTATGGAAATATTTTAGGAATTGCGACAACCGGTGTGCCTCAGAATATTCGGGACAGTTTTCCGGCACATCGTCCAACAATGGTTCCGCCTGCGCTTTAATAACGGCAAGTTCATAGAGCATCGCCGTGTTGAACATGGCATCTGCGTTTTCTTGGAACGGGAATATCCATCGGTTTTCACCAGCCCTTACCGACGGCCATCGACGAATGGTCTCGCGCGCGCTGATGCCCCTGTATTTGTGGTCCCTGATGATGCGCCTGAGCAAACGGTTGTCCGTCGTCGGGATGTAATTGTGCGTATCGAGCAATATGGTGGTCAGCGCCGAGGCATAGACCCTGAATTTGAGTTCCTCGGGGATTTGGGCCGTGAGTTCTGGGTTCAAAGCATGTATTCCTTCAACCACAAGCACTTCATTTGCGTCCAATTTCATGCGCTTTCCGCTCATTCCGCTACTTCCCGTCTTGAAATCATATTTGGGCAGTTCGACTTCCTCGCCGCTAATGAGCGCCTCCAGTTGCTGGTTGAGCAACGGGATGTTGAGTGAATGTAAATGCTCAAAGTCATAGTCGCCGCTTGCGTCGCGCGGCGTGTCCTCCCTGTCCACGAAATAGTCGTCCAGCGAAAGCCCTACCGGTCTTATGCCGTTGGTCAGCAGTTGTATGGAGAGCCGTTTGCACATCGTGGTTTTCCCGCTCGACGACGGCCCTGCGATGAGCACGATTTTGATGCCTTTCCGGCTGGCGATTTCATCGGCTATGCGTGCGATTTTTTTCTCCTGCAAAGCCTCCGAAATATTGATGAGCTCGTTGGCCTTCCCTGTCGTGATGAGCTCATTGAAATCGCCTACCGTCCTCACGTCCAGGATGTTTTGCCACTTGTGGTGCTCCTGGAAGATCTCAAACATTTTGTCTTGCTTGATGAGTTCGCCCAAGACAGCAGGGTTTTGGTAGGACGGTATGCGCAAGAGCAGGCCGTCGTAGTATTTCTCCAGCCCGAAGAGATAGGCTTGCGACGTGTTCGTAAGCAACGAGCCGTAATAATAGTCTGCATACCCGTCAATATCGTAATAGGTGGTGTAAATTTTCCCCTGTTGCTCCAATAATTTGACCTTTGAGGTCGCTTTCCGTTTTTCAAAAATCTGCCTTGCCTCCTCCGTCGGTGCCTGATAGCGCTTGATTGGGAGGGCTTGGGCGATGATCTCGTCCATCCTGCCGCGTATCTGGGCCACATCGTGCAGCGTCACCGCGCGGCCGATGCGCAGGTCGCAATAATAGCCGTTGCTCACCGGGATGTCGATGATGACGTGCCCGTTAGGGTAAAGATCGTAGACGGCCTTGCAAAGGATGAAGAACAAGGTTCGCGTGTAGGTGCGCACGCCGGCAGAGCTATACATGTCGAGGAATTCAATGTCTGCATCCTGGTAAATCCTGCAATGCATCCCCTCAACAACGTTATTGACCTTTGCACAAATGGGGCCATAGTCCATTTTGAGCTCAAAAGCATCAAAAATGTCAGAAATTGAACTTCCGATATTGAAATTTGCTGTTTTTTTATTATTTTTGCATCGAATTTGTATCTTTTGTATCATGGCGTGATATTTTTATGTCATAAACATCGGTAAAATTAGTAATTTTTTTTAAAAATCAAGTCTTACATCACATAAAAATTTGGGTTCTTTATGTCAATTTGGATGTTTTTAAAACTCATAGGGTCTTTGGCGCTCCTCATGTTCGGTATGAAGTCGATGAGCGATAGTTTGCAAAAAATGGCAGGGCCGCAGCTAAGGCATGTACTCCAAGCCATGACGACAAACCGCTTTACCGGACTGCTTACAGGCATGTTTGTCACAGCAGCGGTGCAATCATCAACCGCGACGACACTGATGACCGTCTCATTCGTCAACGCCGGCCTGCTGAGCCTGATGCAGGCCATATCGGTCATCATGGGGGCCAACATCGGAACGACGCTGACCGCATGGATCATGAGCGCTGGCTTCAACTTCAACATCACCGATTTCGTCTACCCCGCTTTCTTCGTTGGCATCATCTTGATTTACATGAAAAAACGCCGCATAGTGGGCGACTTTTTGTTTGGCGTGGCATTCCTGTTTCTAGGCCTGGGAACGCTAAGGCAAACAGGGATTGACATGGACCTTTCACACAACCAGCCTGTTTTAGACTTCTTCTCGTCCTTCGACCCCAACAGCTTCGTAACAACGCTCATTTTCCTAGTCTTGGGAAGCATTTTGACCATGGCAGTGCAGTCTTCAGCAGCCATCATGGCCATTACGATGATTCTTTGCTCCTCGGGCGTGCTGCCAATCTACCAAGGCATTGCACTGGTAATGGGCGAAAACATCGGAACGACAGTCACCTCAAACATCGCGGCCTTAACGGCCAACACGCCGGCGCGACGGGCCGCCTTTGCCCACATGTTCTTCAATGTCTTCGGCGTCGTCTGGATGCTTTGTGTGTTCAAACCGTTTGTCGACATGGTGTGCGGATTTGTAGACTATGACAGCTCTCTGGTAGAAGGCGATGCCGGATTCTTGGAAAATGCGGGCAAGCTGTCTTTCGTCCTAGCGGCATTCCACACCTGCTTCAACCTTGTCAACACCTTTATCCTAATATGGTTTATCCCACAGATAGAGCGATTGGTGTGCCGTGTCATCAAACAGCGGATAGCCGACGAGGAGGATGAGTTCCGCCTGCAATTCATACAGTCGGGCATCATGAAAACGCCGGAGCTATCCGTCCTGGAGGCTCAAAAGGAAATTGTCAGCTTCAGCGAGCGCCTGCACCGGATGTTTGACATGGTAAAAGAGCTAATCAGTGTTCAAGACAAGGATAAGTTTGCAAAACTTTTTTCCCGGATTGAGAAATACGAGAGCATTTCTGACAGCATGGAAATTGAAATTGCAAAATATTTGGACAGCGTGGGCAACGCCCATCTCTCTGACGAGACCAAGGCAACGATGCGCTCCATGCTGCGTGAAATCAGCGAGCTGGAAAGTATCGGTGACGGATGCTACAATCTTGCACGGACACTGAACCGGCGCATCCTGGGCAAAGAAGACTTTACCGCAGAACAGTACGACCACATCGCGCAAATGTTCGAACTGCTCGACAATGCCATGACACAGATGAAGCAAGTGCTGGTGGGCAGACGCTCGGAAACAGAGATCAACCGCTCGTTCAACCTTGAAAACGAGATCAACAACTATCGTATACAGCTAAAAAGTCAGAACATCAACGATGTCAACGACCACAAGTACACCTACGCCATTGGAACCATGTACATGGACCTGATCAATGAGTGCGAGAAATTGGGCGACTACATCGTCAATGTGGTTGAAGCACGCTCGGGCATGCGTCAGAAAAGTGCCTAGCCACTACCCTTTTGTCTTTCGCTGGCTGACAGCTATTCCGTCCAAAGCATCTTGCGACATCATGATGCTTAGCGTCCGGGCTCTCAGGTAGTTTTCCGACATAAAGACCAGCCCCTTGTAAGGATTTTTTGTACCCCAGCTGTTTTTGCAAATGTAATATTTCCTGGAATTTTTGTCATGTGCCATTCCGACGATTGCCATGGCATGGTTCTCCGTCTGCCTTTTTTGCTCAAATTCCACTTGCCGCACCTTTTGATTGACCTCCGACTTCTCGTTGGCAAGGCGTGCCGTGCCGCGCTTGAAAGAAAACTCCTGTTCATTGATGTGTCCGCTCCAATACACGGGATGCCCGTCTACAATAGCACAATCAATACGCGCCTGCAAAGTGTCAACAGGTAGATTGACAATGTCATTTCTCGAGATATTGTCAATGATTTCCAGCCCTAAATCATGTTTCATCTCCAAAAAAGAATGCTTTCCAAACGAATGGTGCGCAAAGCTGGTCAACATCACATACTCGTTGCGGCGACACACGCTACGGGCAAACTCCGCCGTGGTGTATTCCATTCCTGCCATAAAAACATACTGAGGGACGGGGCGGATCATTTTGTCCAACACGTTTTCAGTGCGTTCAACAAAGCTCGCCACACTTGTTTTCTGCCGCAGACATGAGTCGGAAGCCTCTGTGAGCCCGACCATCGTTTGCCGCCAATCGACGGGTTTCGTCAATAGGAAAGCGTTTTCATCAACTGTCCCAAAATACTGCAACAGTCGAATCGCCGTGACACCCGTTCCTCTCATGTCTATGGCTTTCTCGCCTCTTGACAAAAAATGCTCCTTTACCTTTTGCTGTAAAAAAAACCGTGCCGTATACGTTGGTGCAAGATTTATCGAGTCGTTAAGCATCAAATGTTCGCTCTCGATGGTTGCCAACATGGCATAAATCCAATGGAAACCGCTGTCCCCTTGGTCTTTCACTGGCGTGAAGCGCAACATCTTGTCTATTTTAAAGGGCTCGCCGGCGAAGTCATCACGATGTTTGCTGTTGGCAGCCCAGTAGAGAATTGCCATCAGAAGACCTGCAATGAACAAGATAGAAAGTAGCTTTTTTTGTTTCGGTTTGTTCATGTTAAAGACGTTAAATGCTGCATTTCATCTTAATTCAAGAGAAAAAGCCTCTTTTTTCACGAAACTCCGCCAAGTTCCCGGTTTTGGCGGAGTTGATGAAAGTTGTTGATGAGTCTTGGGCATTTTGCATGCTTACACCTTATTTATATATGATGTATTTTGGGTCGATTCTTATAATTTTGGGCCAAAGCACAAGTCGCCCGCATCGCCGAAGCCTGGCACAATGTACTTTTGCTCATTCATTTGCGGATCAATTGCAGCCACCCAGATGGTCGTGTTTTCGGGCACAGCTTCTCTTACCACCTCAAGTCCTTCCTTTACGGCAATCACACAGGCAATATGTACAGCCTTTGGCGTGCCGTTCTTGAGCAACGCCTCATAGCTGGCGGCCATCGAGCCTCCCGTCGCCAGCATAGGGTCGACGATGATCAGTGTCTTGCCTTCAAGACTCGGCGCCGCCATGTACTCGGTGTGTATGCCAACTTCGGTGTGCTCACGGTTGGTATACATACGATATGCCGACACGAAGCCGTTTTCGGCATGGTCAAACACCTTCAAGAAACCTTGATGGAAAGGCAGACCCGCCCGAAGCACAGTAGCAATGACAATCTCGTCCTGCGGAAGGCTGAGTTCAGCCTGCCCCAGCGGCGTGTGAACGGTTTCCCTCGCATAATCCAGTGTTTTAGACAGTTCAAAAGCCATAAATTCGCCGATGCGCTCAATGTTATTGCGGAACAGCAAACGATTTTTCTGGTATTTTACATCCCTCAACTCAGCCATGTAACGGTTGAGGATGGAATTCTGCTCTGAAAGATTGACTATTGTCATCATTTTGTGATTTATTTTATATAATAAGAGGTGAAAATTTTGGCGACAAAGTTACACATTTATTCTGAAAGACGGAAAATCATCACAATAGCTTTTTCTAAAAAAAGTGTTAAAAAATAAATTTCTTTCAGCAAATATTGTATGAAAAAAAACCTTTTTCTTAACTTTGCACCTTGATTGTCGTTCCGATTGAACGACAATAATTTCAATTTAAGATGACACATTAATTAAAAACATTGTTTAAAATGGCAAGATTTGATAAAAAAGTTTTAGAAAAGTATGGAATAACCGGCACGACGGAAGTTCTGTACAACCCGTCGTATGAAGTGCTTTTCAACGAGGAGACCAAAGAAGAACTGACAGGTTTCGACAAAGGACAGGAGACCGAACTTGGCGCCATCAACGTGATGACTGGCGTATATACAGGACGCTCGCCCAAGGATAAGTTCATCGTCGACGACGAGAACTCACACGACACAGTGTGGTGGGACAGCGAAGAATATCACAATGACAACCATCGTGCCAGCAAAGAGGCATGGGCGGCTGTGAAAGACCTCGCACGCAAAGAGTTGTCGAACAAAAAACTCTATGTCGTAGACGGTTTCTGCGGAACCCACAAAGACACACGAATGAAAGTACGCTTCATCATGGAAGTGGCATGGCAGGCACATTTTGTAACCAATATGTTCATCCGCCCACAAAGCGAAGAAGAGTTTGACCAAGAACCAGACTTCATCGTATACAACGCCTCAAAGGCCAAGGTGGAAAACTGGAAAGAACTGGGACTTAACTCCGAAACGGCAGTGGTCTTCAATGTAACCACCAAAGAGCAGGTAATCATCAACACATGGTATGGCGGCGAGATGAAAAAAGGCATGTTCTCAATGATGAACTATTATCTGCCGCTCAAAGGCATTGCCTCAATGCACTGCTCGGCAAACACCGACATGAACGGCGAGAACACAGCCATCTTCTTCGGGCTCTCAGGAACCGGAAAGACCACACTCTCCACCGACCCCAAGCGCAAACTCATCGGCGACGACGAACATGGATGGGACGACGAAGGCGTCTTCAACTTTGAAGGCGGATGCTATGCCAAAGTCATCAACCTGGACAAAGAGTCTGAGCCAGACATTTTCAACGCCATCCGCCGCGACGCGCTGCTCGAAAACGTGACAGTGGACAAAGACGGAAAAATCGACTTCACCGACAAGAGCACAACAGAAAACACACGTGTAAGCTATCCAATTTACCACATCAAAAACATTGTGCGCCCGGTAAGCCATGGGCCAGCTGCCAAACAAGTCATTTTCTTGAGTGCCGATGCATTCGGCGTGCTCCCACCCGTTTCAATCCTCACACCAGAGCAGACAAAATACTACTTCTTGTCAGGATTTACCGCGAAGCTCGCCGGCACGGAACGCGGCATCACAGAGCCGACACCGACATTCTCAGCATGTTTCGGGCAAGCATTCCTCGAATTGCACCCAACCAAATATGCAGAAGAGCTCGTCAAGAGAATGGAACGTAGCGGCGCAAAAGCCTACCTGGTCAATACAGGATGGAACGGAACAGGAAAACGCATCTCGATCCGCGACACGCGCGGCATCATTGATGCAATCCTCAA
>ONQK01000126.1 GCA_900319895.1 uncultured Prevotella sp.
GAATCGGGTGTATGGACAAACATCACCCGACTCCCTGTTTCCAAGTCTGTTAGAATAAAGACTTTTATCCCATCACATAACGATACAATTCATGCATCTTTTCATCGGTACACACAAAAAATCCGATAGCTATATACCCCAACACATTGACTGTCAGTTGAAATATTTTTGACGAAGTGTCGCACTCCCGCCAAATCTTAATCACATGAAATGTGCCCCTTAGACACAAGAAGATGAACAAAAAGATATACCATGCTAATGCAATAAAATGTAGTACCATAATTTTATATTTTTAAAAGTTAAAGATTATATGCAAAGTGCAAATTCAGCAACAGCAATGGCTGCACCAATCGGCCCCAAAGCCCTCTCGCCCACTTTCTAGAGCAGCTACTTCCATCAAGCGAGCTCGAAGGTTCCCGGTACCATGGCCTCGGCCAGCCATGCCGTTTGCATGTCGCGAACATACAACCAAATCGTAGTTTACGAGGCGAATTCGCTCCTCGCTGCCGCAACGTACCATGATGCAGCATCCATCTGCAAATCCGGAAGATTTCCCATGGACATCATATGCTACCCATACGCTCATCTCCAAAGCCTTCAATACGCGTGTTTTTCGGCTCACTTGGTTTTGCGGATACAAATGTACGGCAAACTTTCCGCAACGCCAAATTTTTTAAGTTTTTTTTACCCCCAGTTTTTAACTCTCGTTAATCAAATTAACAGGTTTTAAGCATGGAATTTGGAAGATAAATACGTTCTGTACATTCAGAAAAGGAGGACTCAAAAGAATGCTTTTAGGTAAAAAACATGGGAAGGTGTCAAAATGAAGCAAGCATTTTGAAGATGCTAACAACTTTCAAACCATCAAAAGAAAAAAGCCACTCCGAGACCCATTTTTGAGTCAAAGGAATGGCTTTTTTCCTGCATTTCAAGGGGAGAGCTTACAGATTAAAAGTCGGCGATGCATGAATGTGCATTTTGAATACATCCTCTTTTCCAAGTTTGCGATAAACACTTCGATGAAAAAACAGTTTAGTGATTTCCCGCCCAATTATGTTGTAACAACCTCAAATCATAGAGCTATTCGAATGTTTCGAGGGCATTTTTCCGTCTGCACACCTCAACGCGTCATATCAAACCCGATGCGGATGCCGTCGTAATTTTTGCTGATTTCCCCCACAGTCTGTATGGTCTGGTCACCGCTCAGGGCAGAAAGTGTCTGCAAGAGCGTGAGAAGTTTTTTTGACTCAAACAGGATGCTGATGCCCTTTGTCTCGCGTTTGACATGGGCATTCATGCTGAACAACAGCGTTTTCAACGTGAGCTGGCCAGTTTTTTCGTCCAAAATGTATTGCCCGCTCAACGGTTTTCCCGCAACTTTACCTGAAAAACTTCTGTCTTCATTGAATTGGATGTAGGTATTACTCTGCGAAATGCCAAATTTGTCGTAATTGGGCTTCAATTTTTCCTCGATTTGCACGGCAACGACCTCGCCGCCCGCCTTTGCCAAAGCCTTTTCAGAAGAGAAGGCGCAGCCTGGCCCAGCATAGCGCCAAGAGCCTCTGAGCTGGCTTTCGGTGACTTTGTCCAAACCAATGACACTGGAAAGGACGTTGCCTATTGCCTGACCGTTGCCAATGGCTCCGATGACAGCCCCGAGCCCGCCGCCGACATTGCCTTCACCTGTTCCTAAAGTTCCGCATCCCGTAGCCATCAAGCCTATTGCCAATGCTACGATCGTCACATTTTTCTTCATTTTTCTCAAATTTTTCATGATTAATAAAAGGGTTTTCTTTACTTGGGCTGCCCTACCGGATGGTTGAGTATCAATTCTTCGGTGTTTTTGAGCCCCAATTCCTTGTGCAACGCCTCTTTGTCCATCTGCGCACGTGCTACGGTCACCAATCCCATGGCTGTGCAGGCCAGATAGATATTTTCAGAGACATAGCCGGCATCCATACACGCATAGTCATGCGCTGCATGCCTGAATTTCGTGGTGTCGCTCGCCAAGACCAGGCAAACGGGAGCTTCCTTGGCAAATTCCTGCCGACCTGCTATCAGCCCGCGCAAGTCCTTGCGAGATGTCCGAACCAGCTTATGCTCATTGGGATCGTAACGCCACGCGCCGTCGGCACGGCAGACAAAGACGATAATATCTTGCGCATTAATGGCAGAAGGTGCAGTAATTCGCTTTGTCACAGGGTCGTTGATGCCGCATGCCGCCCACAATAGCGTTGACAGCTGTGCGTCCGAGAAATGTGCCGTGGAAAAACTGCGGTACGACCGGCGGTTTTTGAGTGCCTCCATCACCGGCATCGAATAGTCGTCGGAGGTCTGAGGCGATGGCAGCCTCACTTCGTCTTGTGCATAAGTGTAAGTCGAAAGGCATACTGCCATCATCAATAAAAAAATCTTTTTCATCTTTTTTGATATTTAGTTATGAATATTTCAACGCTTTTTCCCTGTCAATGTCACCAGCGGAATGAGCATTTCTTCCATTGAGATGCCGCCGTGCTGGAAAGTGTTCTTGAAATAGCTGACATAATAGTTGTAATTGTTCGGATAGGCAAAGAAGGAGTCGCCCGTGGCAAAGACGTAAGAAGTGCTGATGTTGGGGGAGGGCAGCTGCGCCTCACGCGGGTTTTTGACCACAAACAGATCCTTGTCGCTGTAACTCAGGTTCTTGCCTAATTTATAGCGCAAATTCGTATTGGTGTTGCGGTCGCCGATGATCTTGACGGGCTTTGAGGTGCGTATCGAGCCGTGGTCGGTGGTCAAGACAACCTTGAAATCGCTCTGCGACAGCATTTTGAACAATTCAGACATCACCGAATGGCGGAACCAGCTCAACGTAATGGACCGGTATGCCGACTCGTTGTTGGCCAGCTCACGCACCATTTTCGACTCCGTGCGCGCATGGCTCAGCATGTCGATAAAGTTGAAAACCACCACGTTCAATTGATTGTGCTGCATTTGGTTGAACTGCTGCAACAGCTTGTCGGCCCCGACAGAGTCGTTGATCTTGTGATAGGAAAAGCTGTCCTGGCGCCGGAAACGGTCCAGCTGCGTCTTGATGAGCGGTGCCTCATTAAGGTTCTTGCCTTCTTCTTCGTCCTCGTCCACCCATAACTCAGGGAACAATTCTGCAATCTTATTCGGCATTAGCCCGCTGAATATCGCATTTCTGGCATACTGTGTCGCCGTAGGCAGAATGCTCATGTAGAGCTGTTCGTCAATCTCAAACTGGTCGCCGATTTCCTCTGAGAGCACGCGCCACTGGTCGTATCTAAAATTGTCGATGACAATGAAGAACACTTTTTCGCCCTGGTCCAGCAACGGGAAGACCTTCTGCTTGAACAAATGGGGAGACATCAACGGGATTTGCTCGCCTTCTTCTGGTGCAGACTTGCCCAAGGCAACCGAGGCACTGCGTTCTGGTGAGACCCAGTCCAAATAATTCTTCTTGATAAACTTCGCCCAGCCATTGTTCGCCTCTTCCTTTTGCATGTCCAGCATCTCGCTCATGCTGCTACTGGTCATGCTCAACTCCAGCTCCCAGCGCACCAGCCGCTTGTAGACATCAACCCAGTCGCCATAGGTGCGGCAGTCTGCTATTTGCATGGAGATGTTCTGAAAATTCTGCTGATATTCCGTCTGCGTAACCTTGGTTACAATTTCCTTTTGATGGATATTCTTCTTCAAAGTCAGCAAAATTTGGTTCGGATTGACCGGTTTTATCAGATAATCGGCAATCTTTGAGCCAATGGCCTGGTTCATGATGTCCTCTTCTTCGCTCTTGGTCACCATCACTACAGGCGTGACAGGTGTTATTTCCTTGATTTGCTGCAAAGTCTCCAGGCCACTGATTCCAGGCATCATCTCGTCGAGCAGGATGAGGTCGAAGGTCCGCCGGTGGCATTGTTCCACCGCATCGGTGCCATTGGTGACAGTGACGACTTCATATCCTTTTTTTTCTAAAAAAAGCAGATGGGCTTTCAACAATTCAATCTCATCGTCTACCCAAAGTAATACTCCATTGCTCATAATTAAAATCCCTCCAATTCAAAATATTCATCTTCTAGATAGAACTCGTTTTCTTCTGCCTCGAGTTCTTTTTTCTCCGTTTTGGACGCTGTTCCCTGATTTTTTCCCTTTTGGTTGTTTTTAGCATTCTTGGCTGTGCCAAAGTCATCTATGACGAACTCTTCTTCTGCCTTGGCCTCCTTGTTCCCAGGCTTTATGGGTGCCGTTTTTTGCGCTGACGGGCGAGCGGGCTGCGGCTTGTTCGGGGCTGCCGGCTTTTGGGGTTCGGTTTTTTCTGCCGGTATCTCCTCAAAAACGACTTCTTCCTCGTTGGAGGCGTTTGGCTCCTCTATAGCCGGGACACCCTCTTCAAAAGTTTCCACCGTTGTCTTTGAACTTTCCTCCGGCTCTTCAAAAACCACAGTTTCTTCCTGTTTCTCCGAAACCTCTGCCCCCTCCTCTATTTCTACGCCAGGTTCTTGCGACTGCACTTCTTCCGCCTTCGGTCCTTCCTCCATCGCTACCCCACTTTCTTCTTTTTCGGCTGTCGTTTCAGCCTCTTCGATGGCAACGCCGCCCTCTTTCGGTTCCAGTTCCTCATTTTCCATTTCCATAATGAA
>ONQK01000064.1 GCA_900319895.1 uncultured Prevotella sp.
GGGCCGCCCGATTTCAAGTTGGAAGAGCGCTTGCATCTCTTTGCGGTCGTATAACATTGCGCCGTTGACGACACTTTCGTGTTCATCGGCAAAAAGTTTGAGGTTCTGGTAGTGGGTCGTGATGATGCCAAAAGCCTTCTTGTCCCAAAATTGCTTGAGGACGCTTTCTGCTATGGCGCCGCCGATGGTGGGCTCTGTTCCTGTCCCGAATTCGTCAATGAGCAGTAGCGTCTGGTTGTTGGCCATTTTCATCATCTGCTTCATGTTGGTGAGGTGTGAAGAATAGGTGCTCAGGTCGTTTTCAATGCTTTGCTCATCGCCAATGTCGATCATGACATGCTTGAAGACGCCAGTTGTAGACCCTTCTCCCAAAGGGATGGAAATCCCGCACTGCAACATGTATTGCAGCAGTCCGACAGTTTTCAGGCATACCGATTTTCCGCCGGCATTGGGGCCTGAGATGATCAGGATCCGTTGTTCTTGGCTAAGCTTAATGTCCAGCGGAACAATGTTTTTCTTTTGTTTTTTGAGTGATATTTCCAGCAGCGGGTGTCGCGCCTTTTTCCAGTCGACAACAGGATTTTTCGAGACTTGTGGCTCACATGCCTTGAAATGCTTTGCCAGTTCTGCCTTTGCCCTGATGAAGTCGATCAATGCAAGAAATTCGTAGGATTGCACAATTTCGTCCGCATGCGGTCTTAACAGCGTGGTAAATTCCATTAAAATGCGTATGATTTCCTGTCGTTCATCGTTTTCGAGCTCTCTAATCCGGTTGTTGGCCTCGACCACTTCCGTCGGTTCGATGAAAATGGTTTTTCCCGTTGCGGACTCGCTGTGCATGACGCCGCTGATTTTTCGCTTTTGGCTGGGTGCGACGGGTATCATCAGCCTGCCGTCGCGCACGGTGGGCGCTGTGTCTTTATCGATGATGCCGTCTTTTTGGGCATTGTGCAAGATTCTCGTCAGCGTGTTCGAGACGTTTTTTTCGGCTTTGGAGAGTTCGCTCCTTATCTCAGCTAGCCGGGGTGATGCATTGTCCTTCATTCGTCCGAATTTATCTAAGATTGCGTCGATTCGTGCCACGATATTTGGGAAGGTTTTGACATCCTCGGTCAATTTTTGAAGAGTAGGATAATAAAAGGTCAGATTTTCGCCATTTTGCTCACCTCTGTTGAGAAATGCGACGATGGCAGCAATGGTGTCGAGCGACCGCCGCAGGTCGAACACCTCATTTTCGTCCATGTAAGTACCCTCAATCTTAATACGCACAACGGATTCGCGCACGTCGAAGAAATATTGTAATGGGAAATTTTCGCTTTTTTCCTGCAAAAGCCTGAACTCCCTGGTATGTGTGAAGCGCAAATTCAGTTCGTTGCAGTCGGATGTGAATTGCAGGTTGTCAACGATTTGTTTCCCCAACGAAGAAAGGCAAAACTGCTTGAGCAGGATCCGGACTTCGTCGAAACCAATTTTTTCTTCAAATTTATTCGGATACGTCATAGTCGGCAAAGATACATTAAAAAAATGATTAAACGACTTTTCCGCCCCATCTTTTTTAAGATTTCAATACTTTTGCATGGATATTGTGACAGAGTGCATAAAAAGCGCAAAAGAGTTTTGTCGTAAGATGAAAATTTTGTATCTTTGCACATCTTTTATAGTAAAGCTGAATAAATTATGGTAAAACGATTTGCCGAATATAATGGTCTGAACCTGACCGAGACAAATTACGAGGTATTGAAGAAATGGGAAGAGCTAGACATCTTCCATAAGAGTATAAGCGAGCGTGAAGGATGTCCGCAATTTGTGTTTTATGAAGGCCCGCCTTCTGCAAATGGGCATCCCGGCATCCACCATGTCCTGGCGCGCTCCATAAAAGACACTTTCAACCGCTATAAAACGATGAAAGGCTTCCAAGTCCATCGAAAAGCAGGCTGGGACACGCATGGGCTGCCCGTTGAGCTCGGCGTTGAAAAAGACCTGGGCATCACAAAGGCCGACATTGACAACAAGGATTCTGCACGCTACATCTCAACAGAGGACTATAACCTCAAATGTCGTGAGAATGTGATGAAATTTACGGCAGAATGGAGGAATTTGACCGAGAAAATGGGCTATTTCGTCGATTTGGACAATCCTTATATCACTTACGACAACAAATACATCGAAACCCTGTGGTGGTTGTTGAAAGAACTTTATAAAAAGGGACTTCTTTACAAAGGATACACCATACAACCCTACAGTCCGGCGGCGGGCACAGGGCTCTCAAGCCATGAGCTCAACCAGCCAGGCTGCTATCGTGACGTGAAAGATACGACGTGCACGGCACAATTCCTCATGAAAACGCCCAAGCCAGAGATGGCGGAATGGGGAAGACCCTATTTCCTTGCCTGGACGACGACGCCTTGGACCTTGGCGGCCAACTCGGCATTGTGCGTTGGCCCGAAAATCGACTATGTCGCCATCCAGTCGTTCAACCCCTACACTGCCGAGCCTATAACCGTAGTGTTGGCAGAGGCAAGGGTGAGCGCCTATTTTAAGGAGGAGGGCAAAGATGGAGATCTCGCAGCCTACAAGGCCGGCGACAAGGTGATACCATGGAAGATTGTCGGACGGTATAAAGGTACAGACCTCGAAAATATCACTTACGAGCAGCTCATTGCCGGTATTGCACCCCAGACCGATGGCGCTTTCAAGGTTATTCTCGGCGACTATGTGACCACAGAAGATGGTACGGGCATTGTGCACATTGCACCGAATTTTGGTGCCGACGATGCGTTTGTTGCCAAAAAGGCCGGCGTTCCACCAATTGTCTTAATCGACAAAAAAGGCGTTGAGCGCCCCATCGTCGATTTGGAAGGAAAATATTATTTGATTGACGACTTGGATGAAAATTTCGTCAAATCTTTCGTCAACCAAGAGGTATGGGCGAAATACGCAGGCAGATATGTGAAAAATGCCTATGATGACCAAAAAAGCGAGCAGGACGAGACGCTTGACGTGACGATTTGCTTGGATTTAAAGGCTCAAAACAAGGCTTTCAGGATAGAAAAACATACCCATAACTATCCACATTGCTGGCGAACCGACAAACCTGTATTGTATTATCCGTTGGATTCTTGGTTCATCAAGAGCTCCGCGTGCAAAGAGCGCATGAGCGAGCTGAACAAAACGATAAATTGGCAGCCCGAATCAACGGGAACCGGGCGGTTCGGCAACTGGCTGGATAATTTGAATGACTGGAACCTCTCGCGGTCAAGATTTTGGGGCACGCCCTTGCCCATTTGGCGCAGTGAGGCGGGCGAGGACATCTGCATCGGCTCTGTCGAAGAGCTCTATCAAGAGATCGAAAAGGCCGTTGCAGCAGGCATGATGCCTTCAAACCCCTTGAAAGAAAAAGGTTTTGTGCCAGGCGATTATTCACAGGGGAATTACGATAAAATAGACCTTCACCGCCCGTACGTCGACCAAATTGTTTTGGTATCAGACAGTGGCAAGCCGATGAAACGCGAGACCGACCTCATCGACGTATGGTTTGATTCAGGCGCAATGCCTTATGCACAGGTGCACTATCCGTTTGAGAACAAAGATGCCATCGACAAAGGCCTAGCTTTTCCCGCCGATTTCATCAACGAAGGCGTCGACCAGACACGTGGCTGGTTTTTCACGCTCCACGCCATCGGCACAATGGTCTTTGACAGCGTAGCATTCAAAAATGTAATCTCTACGGGCCTGGTGCTTGATGCCAAGGGCAATAAAATGTCCAAGCACGTCGGCAACGTCGTCAATCCGTTTGAGATGATTGAAAAATATGGTTCCGATGCCGTCCGTTTTTATATGATGACCAATTCCGAGCCATGGGACAACTTGAAATTCGACCCGGAAGGTGTCGACGAAATACGAAGGAAATTTTTCGGCACACTCTATAACACATACAGCTTCTTCGCATTGTATGCCAATGTGGACGGCTTCCAGTTAGAGCATGCCAAGGTCAGCCGGGAAGAAATGCCGGAAATCGACCGCTGGGTGCTCTCATGCCTGCACACACTGATTAAAAAGGTTGACAAGGAACTCGACAATTACGATCCGACGCGGGCAGGACGGCTCATCGAGTCGTTTGTCAATGATGATTTGAGCAACTGGTACGTCCGTTTGAACCGTAAACGTTTTTGGGGCAAGGAAATGAG
The DNA here is from genome assembly GCA_900319895.1 of uncultured Prevotella sp. Taxonomy (GTDB): domain Bacteria; phylum Bacteroidota; class Bacteroidia; order Bacteroidales; family Bacteroidaceae; genus Prevotella. The sequence goes on from ONQK01000064.1 coordinate 4,188, forward strand.
CCAGGACAAGTTGTCGGCATACCATACCTTATATACTTGCCTGATGACAGTGGCAAAACTTCTCGCCCCCTTCGCGCCGTTCTACGCCGAAAGGCTTTATCTGGACTTGGGCGGTACCTTGGAAAGTGTACACCTTGACCGTTTCCCCGTGGCAGACGATTCCTGCATTGACAAAGACCTGGAAGAGCGGATGTCTATAGCGCAGAAAATTACTTCCATGGTATTGGCATTGAGGCGCAAGGTAAACATCAAAGTGCGCCAACCGCTGCAGCAGATGATGATCCCTGCTGTCGACAATCGTCAAAAAGCACACATTGAGGCGGTTAAGGATTTGATTGTCAGCGAGGTGAATGTCAAAGAACTCAATTTCATGGAGAGTTCAAGCATGCTGGTGAAAAAAGTGAAATGCAACTTCCGGACAATGGGTAAGAAGTATGGAAAATTGATGAAGGCAGTTGCCGACAGGATGAACGCCATGACCCAGGACGAAATTGCGATGTTGGAAAAAGACGGCGTCTTCAATCTGTGTGTTGACGGACAAGAGCTCGTAGTAGAACATGCCGACGTGGAAATTATCAGCGAAGACATTCCAGGGTGGCTCGTCTCCAATGAAGGCAACCTGACGGTGGCACTCGAGGTGGAGCTGACTGATGACTTGCGCAAGGAAGGGCTGGCGCGCGAGCTGATCAACCGCATTCAGAACATGCGCAAAGACAATGGCTACGAGATTGTCGACAGAATAGAGGTGGTGATCGCGCCTAACGCTCAGATAGAAGCCACATTGGGCGCACACATGGATTACATCAAGACACAGATTCTTGCCAATGGCATCAAAATGGCTGAAAATAATGGCACAGAGGTCGTTTTTGATGACTTCAAACTCAATATTAGCATAAAGAAATCAAACAATTAATGAAATATGGAAAAGAAAAAGCGTTATAGCGACGAGGAACTGGAAGAATTCCGCGCTATCATCAATGAAAAATTAAAACTGGCACGTCGTGACTACGAAACGATGATGGAAACCATTACCAATGAAGACAGTAACGATGTAGACGACACCTCGCCTACATACAAGGCATTGGAAGAAGGAAGTACAAGCCAGACAAAAGAAGAATTGATGCGTTCGGCAGCACGCCAGCAGAAGTTTATCCAAGGCTTGGAGGCTGCATTGATGCGCATCGAGAACAAAACTTACGGAATAGACCGGATAACGGGCGAGCTGATCCCCAAAGAGCGTCTGCGCGTCGTGCCCCATGCAACACTGAGCGTTGAGTCTAAAATGCAACAGAAACGTTGAGCCCTAAAACAGTTGTTCCGTAAATGAAGACACGGTCAATCCTGAAAAGAGGACAACTGGCTGTTTTGACGGTAGTATTGATTCTGATGATCGACCAGACGATTAAAATATTGGTGAAAACCAATATGAGTATCGAGGATCACATCAGAATAGCCAGTTGGTTCTATATTCGGTTCATAGAAAATGATGGAATGGCATACGGGATGAATTTCTTGAACAAGCTGTTCCTAAGTATTCTGCGACTGGTCGCCATCAGTGCAATCGGCTATTTTATATGGCTGCAAGTGCAGAAAAAGGCAAAGAAAGGATACATCTTCTGCCTGTCAATGGTTTGTGCCGGTGCCGCGGGCAATATATTGGACAATATGTTTTATGGGCTCTGCTTTACCGAATCCACGCAGTGGAGTGTTTCTGCATTGACCCGCTTGGGCGAAGGCTATGCTCCGTTTTTGAAGGGAAAAGTCGTAGACATGTTCTATTTTCCGCTGATAGAGACGCATTGGCCTGCTTGGATGCCTCTTGTGGGCGGGCAGCATTTCATATTTTTCAGTCCAGTGTTTAATTTTGCGGATGCTTGTATTAGCGTAGGGTTTATCATGCTGCTCATTTTTTATAGAAAGGAGCTCAACCAACTTTCGTTCAAGCGATGAAGCAAGTGACGAGAACAAGTGTTTATGGGGCATAAGGTGTTTTGGATTTCATGTTTGCTGACCATTCTTCTGCTGACAGGCTGTAAACCGACCGTACCAAGTCAATACATTCAGCCCGATGAGCTGGAGGATATTCTTTATGAATACCATTTGGCTGAAGCGATTGCTGCATCAAGCCTCTCGGACAACAGGGAGGAGACGAGTTTGGCATACAAAGCGGCAGTGCTCGAAAAATATGATGTCACCCAAGAAGAACTGGACACTACGCTGGTTTACTATACCCGGCATACAGGAAAACTGCATGAAATCTATGACAACATCATAAAACGCCTAAATAAGGAGGCATTGGCACTTGGCGGCTCAGCAAGCGGAAACAGTCAGGAAGATTGGGATGAAAACTCCCAAAATGGCGATACTGTCAATGTCTGGACGTTTGGCAGGTCGGCAGTTTTGACGCCAAAAGAACCTTTTCATTTGCTGTCTCACACCATCTCTGCCGACACATCTTACCATGCTGGTGACATGATGCAGTTGAAGTTCAATTCACATTTCATCTATCGCGAGAATTTCCCCAATTCCACTGCCGTGTTGTCTGTCAAATTCTCAAATGATAGCGTGGCCAGCTATTCGACACGGTTGCAGTCAAAGACTTCGAACGTACTGCGAGTGCACGATAAAACGCATCAAGGTATAAAAGAGGTCAGAATGTATGTGGTTCTATCTAAGTCGTTGGATAACAATAAGATAGCTCAAGAGACACAGCTGCTGGTATTGACAAATATTCGCTTGCTAAGAATCCGCTCATCCAAAGACGCTCCGCCGGGAAATCCAGAAGAGCATGATGAGAACCAACCTCTGCAACTCATTGGCGGACAAGAGAATATACATTAGGACAAGCAAACAAGGAGATGGTGGAAGAGAAATGCCCCAAAATGTACCACTCTTCAAGAGAAACAGCTCCAATCATCATGAAAGACGGCATGAGAGAATAAAATTTCATCTAAACGATTAATAAATAGAGAAGAGTATGATAAGCGTAGAAGAATTAGAGAAAAATCTTATTGAATTGGCTTTTGCAGAAGACATCGGTGACGGCGACCACACCACACTTTGCTGTATTCCAGAAGATGCAGTCGGAAAGTCAAAACTTCTCATCAAAGAGGAAGGCGTGCTGGCCGGCATTGAAATAGCCAAGAAAGTGTTTCATGCGTTCGACGAAACGATGCAGGTTGAGGTTCTCATCAACGATGGGGAGGAGGTCGCTCCTGGCGATGTCGCAATGATTGTTACGGGCAAGGTGCGCTCGTTGTTGCAGACGGAACGGCTGATGCTCAATATCATGCAGCGTATGAGTGGCATAGCAACCATGACAAGACGATATGTACAACGTTTGGAAGGCACGAAGACACGGGTGCTGGATACGCGTAAGACGACCCCTGGCATGCGAATTTTAGAGAAGCAGGCAGTAAAAATCGGCGGAGGTGTCAATCATCGAATCGGTTTGTTTGACATGATTTTGCTGAAAGACAATCATGTTGACTTCTCTGGAGGAATTTCAAATGCCATCTCCCGCTGTCATCAATACCTGAAAGATAAAGGAAAAAGCCTGAAAATAGAAATCGAGGTCCGCAATTTTGAGGAATTGCAACAGGTGCTAGACCACGGAGGCGTGCATCGCATCATGTTGGACAATTTTTCTGTTGAAGATACCCGGAAGGCCGTTGAAATGATTGCCGGAAAGTATGAAACCGAATCTAGTGGCGGCATTACGATAGAAACCATCCGCGACTATGCGGAATGTGGAGTAGACTTTGTGTCCGTGGGTGCGCTAACGCATTCGGTAAAAGGGCTTGACATGAGTTTCAAGGCTTGTAAGTAGCTCATCACGAACATTTTAAGTCGCTCATCTTAGCATTTTTAGTTAAATTTAGCTCATTATAAACGGTGAAAGTCCTTTTTGGCATCATTTTGGCACTTCATTCATACATTTTACCAGTGCATTATGAGGTTTCATTGGCTGGTAATTTTGGCGAGCCCCGCCCACATCATTTTCATGGCGGAATAGACATTAGGACAAGTGGGGTGGAGGGCAAGCCGATTTATACCATTGGAGATGGTTATGTGTCAAGAGTGTCCGTAGGACTATATGGCTTTGGCAATGCTGTCTATGTCCATCATCCTGACGGTCGAACCAGTGTCTATTGCCACTTGAAGTCTTTTTCATCAAGGATTAAGAGGGCTGTTCGCCATTGGCAACATCTCCACCAGTCTTATCGGGGAGACATGTTTTTTGCACCGACCGACCTTCCCGTGGCCCAAGGGGATTTTATAGCCCTGAGTGGGAATACAGGGCATAGCATGGCACCGCACTTGCATCTGGAAATCCATGATTCAAAAACGTGGAACATGCTCGACCCTTTGGAGTTTTTGGGACAATATGTCAGTGACAATACCGCGCCTGTGGCACACGGGTTGATGGCTTATCCACAAAATGGCAGCGGTAGCTTCTGTGGTAGTGGCAAGCAGCAGAATTTTGCCTTTGCCGCCCAAAGTTTAGCGCATAAATTCACGGCTTGGGGGCAGGTTGGCTTTGGCATCTGGGCAAATGACTACATGGAAAACTCTTATAATCATTATGGCGTACGTTCCACGCAATTAATGATGGATGGAAAGTTGATTTTTGAAAGTAATGTGGATGAGATTCCCATGGAGAAGACCCGGATGGCAGATGCCTGGGGCGACTATGCCCATTTCTTGAGGTCAAATGTGTGGTACATGAAGTCATTCATTGAACCTGGAGTAAGCCTTCCTGTGTTAAAGTCGGGAAAAAAGTCAGGAATTGTCGATTTCACCGAAGAGCGCGACTATCACTTTACCTATGTTTTGACCGATTTTTTCGGCAATAGCGCGAAATATTCTTTTGTCGTGATGGGAAAAAAGGAAAAAATTGAAGGTAAACTTTCTGTGCAGCCAATGAAAACGCTGTTCTGGAATCGTCCTAATTATTTTGTCCAGAATGGTGCAAGTCTTTTGACACGCTCGGGAGCCCTGTCTAAAAACCTGACGATGAAACCGCGGTTTTTGGTCGGAAAATCGTCATTTTTTTCAGATGCTTATCAATTCTATCCCGTCTCCTTCCCTTTGTTTAGTTGGGCAAAACTAGGGATCAAAGTCAAAAAAGAGGTGAAAAATCCGGAAAAGTTGTATGTAACTTCTCTTGATAAGTCCAACCGTTTTTTCCCAAGCCGATATGAAGAAGGCTGGGTGTATTGTAGGATCCGCGACTTGGGACTAACTTATACGCTGGCTTATGACGACCTGCCCCCGAGCATCGTTCCAGTGGCATATACCAACTGGACCCAGACAAGAAAAATCAAGCTGACGCTACACGATAAGGGCGGCAGCGGCATCAAGTCGGTCAAGGCATTTTTAGACGGCAGGTTTATTTTGCTAGAGCCTCTGGGGAAGAGTGCCGTCCTGCAATGCGACTTGGGCGAGTCTCCTGTGCCAAGGACAGGTCAAGTGAGAACATTGCGTGTGGTGGCTGTCGATAATTGTGGTAATGAAAATGTGTTTGAAACCAAATTAAAATATTAGTATAACTTTAAAGCATTAACTCGTATGAAAAAATTATTTTTAGCATTATTCCTCGTTTCTGCCGGATATGCCTCTGCCTGCACGAATTTGATCGTGGGCAAGAAAGCCTCGGCAGACGGTTCGGTTATCTGCTCTTACAGTGCAGATTCTTATGGCATGTTTCAGGGACTTTGTCATTTCCCTGCTGCTAAACATCCGAAAGGTGCCAAGCGAAAGGTGTATGATTGGGATTCCAACAAATTCCTGGGAGAAATACCTGAAGTCCCTGAAACTTACAACGTTATAGGTAATATCAACGAGTTTCAGTTGACCATCGCGGAAACCACTTATGGCGGACGCGACGAAATGCGCGACTCGACGGGCATGATAGACTATGGCTCATTGATCTATATCGCACTTCAACGCTCAAAAACAGCACGCGAGGCCATCAAGGTGATGACCAACTTGGTGGAGACCTATGGCTATTATTCAAGTGGTGAGACATTCTCGATTTGCGACCCCAATGAAGCTTGGATCATGGAAATGATGGGGACGGGAGCAGGCAGCAAGGGTGTAGTTTGGGTCGCAATGCGTATTCCAGACGATGCCATTTGTGCACATGCCAACCAGAGCCGTATCCGCACGTTTGACATGAAGGACAAGGAAAACGTGCTTTATTCTAAAAATGTTGTCAAGTATGCACGAAAAATGGGCTGGTTTACGGGAAAGGACAAAGATTTTAACTGGCAGGAGACTTATGCAAAGGCCGACTTTGGAGGCCGCCGCTTTTGCGACGCGCGCGTGTGGAGTTTCTTCAATCATTTCAGCAATGACATGAACCGTTATTTAGACTGGGCCCTAGGCAAAAAAGCTGATGCAGAACAAATGCCGCTTTGGATTGTGCCGAACCGCAAAGTGAGTGTGGAAGACATCGAAAACTGCATGCGCGACCATTACGAAGGTACGCCGTTGAGCTTGGACAAGGATATGGGACAGGGACTGTGGAACATGCCTTATCGTCCGACACCGCTGTCGTTCAAGGTTGAAGGCAAGGAATATTTCAACGAGCGCCCTATTTCAACCCAACAGTCTGGATTTGTTTTTGTGAGTCAGATGCGTGCGTGGTTGCCGCGTCAAATCGGCGGCATCCTTTGGTTTGGAAACGATGATGCCAACATGATTGCATTTACCCCGGTTTACTGTGGTATGACAGAACGCCCTGAGTGTTACAACACGCCAGGAGCCGACGAGTTGAATTTCTCAGACAAGAGCGCTTTCTGGGTATGCAACTGGGTTAGCAACATGGTGTATCCGCGCTATTCGATGATGTTCCCGTCGTTAAAAGAAGTGCGCGACTCGCTAGACCATTCGTATTTTGCTGCACAGAAAGCCGTGGAGGACAAGGCGATGGGCATTTACAAAGCGTCGGGCGAAGAAGCTGCACGAAAGTTTTTGAACGATTACAGTTGTGAGAAGGCACAACAGATGATTGCCCGTTGGCGTCAACTGGCATATTATTTGATCGTGAAATACAATGACATGACGATTAGGCCTGAGAAAAATGGGCAATTCGTGCGTGACGAGTATGGTTTGGGCGCGACTCCAAAACGTCCTGGCTATCCAGAAAACGTAGCTCGTGAATTGGTTCGCCAGACTGGTGATAAATTCTTGAAACCTGCGGAATAAGCCTTTTTGTCGTGAAAAGAATGAGAAAAAAAACTTTAGCAATCCTCATTTTAACGTTCTTGATGTGTTTTTCGACTGTTCTTGCAGTCGGAAAACCTTCAAAACGTGAGTTCCGTGGTGCATGGATCCAGTGTGTCAATGGGCAATTCCAGGGAATGTCGACAAATCAAATGCAGCGCACGCTGACCTTCCAGCTTGATGAACTGGCAAAAGACGGGGTAAATGCCATCATTTTCCAGGTTCGTCCAGAATGCGATGCACTTTATGAAAGCAATTTGGAGCCATGGAGCCGTTTTTTGACGGGTAAACAGGGCAAGGCGCCAATCCCCTACTGGGATCCGCTGGCATGGATGGTGGAGCAGTGTCATCGCCGGGGCATGGAACTACATGCGTGGATCAATCCTTATCGTGCAAGGACAAAAAACACGAATGAATTGGCCGAAAACCATGTCGCAGAACGCTTTCCAGAGCGTGTCTTTTCCTATGACGGACTGCTGATCCTCAACCCAGGACTGTCTGAAAACAGAGATTATATTTGCCGGGTCGTAACCGATATACTGCAACGTTACGATGTGGACGGACTGCATATTGACGATTATTTTTATCCCTATCCGGTTGCAGGACAAACCATTCCAGATGAACGTGAATATCGCCAATATGGCGGAGAAATGACATGTGGAGATTGGCGGCGTCATAATGTGAATTTGTTTATTCAACAGCTTTCAGAAACCATTCGGCGAATAAAGCCTTGGGTGAAATTCGGCGTTTCTCCGTTTGGCATCTACCGCAACAAAAAGGCCGATCCGCAGCGGGGAAGTGCGACGAACGGCTTGCAAAACTACGACGACCTATATGCGGATGTGTTACTCTGGGTCGACAAAGGATGGATTGACTATTGCGTGCCCCAGCTTTACTGGGAAATAGGGCACAGGGCAGCGGACTACCACACCTTGATACATTGGTGGAACCAGTATGCCGGAAATCGTCCGCTCTTTATAGGCGAAGATGTTGAACGCACAGTCAGGGCAGCCGACCTGGAGAATCCGTCAAACAATCAAATGGCTGCTAAATACCGACTTCATCAGCAACTGCCCAATGTGCAGGGAACCGTCTTGTGGTATGCAAAAGCGGTTGTTGACAATATCGGGGGATATGGAACAGCTTTACGGACAAATTATTGGAAAAAACCGGCGCTGCAGCCGCTTATGCCCTTCATTGATTCAAAGGCACCGAAAAAGCCCGTTAAAGTAAAGCCTGTTTGGACAAGCGACGGGCAAATCCTTTTTTGGCAGAAACCTAAGTTCAAAGACTGGGGAGATGAAGTCGTGAAATTCGTTGTTTATCGTTTTGAAAAAGGAGAAAAAATAGACTTGGACGACGCTTCAAAAATCGTGACCATAACAAATCAAACGATGTACAGGCTGCCAAAAGCAGAGGAAAAGACACAATGCTTCTATGTCGTCACCTCACTCGACAGAATGAGCAACGAAAGCAAAGGGGTAAAGAAAAAAGTGAAACTGTAGAATGAATGCATGAAAAACGGGCAACTTCGTCTCACTAAGCAAGTTACCCGTTTTTTATTTTTGTTATTTCAACAACCCTTCCAGAAAACAATCCAGGTCCTTCTCCAAATCTTCCATCAGATTTCCACCGATGATTATCGTCTCGTCATCAATGAGGTGAAGCTCCTCCAAACTCTCCCGCTCGTCATCTTCGAGCACGAAACTGAAAGGCTTCAAAATGCCCATCTGCTCAATCTCAGCATGCTGACGTTGCAGGTTGCTCCTGAGAAGTTTTGCAGTCTCTTCATAGAAATCCTCGTCCGTGTTTTCAATCCACTGTTCAACCACACAACGTGTAATCTCGTTTTCATCATCGTCAAAGGCAACCATCTCGCCGCTATCTTGTGAAACACGCAGATGGATGTCTGTCATCAGTACATTGTCCTCCGTCTCGGGAAACTTCTGCAAAATCTTCTTGATAAATCGATCAATCTGTTGAAGGGTTTGTTCTGTTGCTACCATTTTTAGTATGTTATTTCTTGCAAAAGTACAAATTATTTTATCAAATGTAACAAAATACAATACTTTTTCGTGACTTTTCAACACTTATTCCCATTTTTTTCGCCATTTCTGCCTTAATTTCCCCTTGTTCCCCCCATCATCCCC
>ONQK01000105.1 GCA_900319895.1 uncultured Prevotella sp.
TGTTGCTGCACCTCAAACATTTTCAGGAAGGCCATCATCAGCGCCATGTGGGGTGGCATGTCGCCTGCTTCCGACAAGGCTTCGATGCGGTCTTTTTTCAACTCGTGCTTGTCGTAGTCGTACACGTCTTTGAAAAACTCAGTCCAGTCGCCGCTCTGATTCATGTTGTCGTCGAAGTAAACCAAGCGCTTCGCGTATTCCGCCATCTGGGACAGCAGGTCGTCGAAGCTGCGCTCGTCAATCTTCACATAGTCGCCCGACAAGGCCTTGGGCAGGCGGTCGCCCTGCTTGGTGCCGTTGTTGTTCCATTCGTATGTTTTGGGTATTGCCATTTTCAGGTGTTTTTTATTCAAAATAATGGGGATGAATCATGTTGTGTCGCATGTTTGTTGCACGGATGGTGTAGTCAATGTGTATTGAGAAGTAGCCGTCCATCATGTTTTCAGTGTCGACTTCGGTCTTATTGAGGATAATTCTTGGTTCAAAGTCTCGTATGGTTGCCGAAATCATGTTTTGAATGCGCAGGACGGTTGCCCTGCTATTGGCTGCAAACTGAAAATCCCTCAGTGAACACCCAAATGTGGGATGAAACAGCCGTTCATGCAGGTTGGTGGAAAACAAAATCTTCAAACTTTGTTCAATTTCCTCTTTTCCTGACACCATTTCAACTTCGCCGAGCCCTTTGTTGAAATGCGGCGGGAAGCTCCAGCCTTTTCCGATAAAATCTTCTGCCATACTTAACCTCCTATGATTACGGTTGGACACCCCACTGCTGCCATCGCGCCGCAAGCACATGCGTCGGTAGTTCGCAATGCAGGTTTTCCCCCAATGAATACTGTTGCACTTCCCTTGATAAACGGGGAGGAGGGAAGGTGCGGTGGCGGGACGGGGCATGTGTGCACGTCGCCCATGGTCGCGGCCGGCATCCCGCCGATTAAAACAGTCGGGACACCTGGGCCGACGACAACTCCTCCATGAGTTGTTATATCTCCAATTCTTGTTGCTGCCATACTTGTTAATTGATTTGGACTATTCCTCCTTTCAGCACGGTATTTCCGGCGGAAGAGAATTCCGCGGCACTTGTCCCTTGTGCTTTTAATTCAGCTTTAGCCTTGATGTTAATGTTATTTGCTTCCATATTGAGGTCCTGAGCTGTTTTGATGGTCAGGGCTTTTTGACTTTCGACAGTGATGCCTTGGTCGTTCATCACAACGGTATTGCCGTGTTGGTCCTCTAACACAATGCCCTTCTCTTCATCGCTCATTATCAGCCTGTTGTTCCCTGGCGTTATGATGGACAATGCCTTTTTCTCGTCATCAAACAACAGTTGAATGTTTTCACGGCTGAAAAATCCCTTGACATGGTTCTCATCGGTTATTTCCAGGGGCGGTCTGGCCTTGCTGCTGTGCATCATCCCCAGAATAACGGCTTGTGTGGGGTTGTTGTCGACAAAACCCACGATGACTTCGTCGTTTATTTCTGGTAAGAAGAAGCTGCCGCGCATGTTTCCTGCATCTAAGGTCGCAACTCGCGCCCAAATCTTCGCCCGGCTTGCATTCATCAGCCTTACGCAAATCTTCTCTTCGCCGGAAGGGTCGCCATTTTCTCCCTTCAAGGCTTCGACTTTGGCTATTTGCAGGCCGTTCACACCGGGCAGCGAACCCATGGACGAAGGGGCGACGACATCGGGATGTCTCTCAATGTAAGAAGTGATTTCATATCCGATGTCCAGATGGGTAGACCATTTTCCTGCGCTGATGGCATGCACAACGGACGATACCATGACCTTTCCGTTGAATCCTTTGGACATTTTACATAGTCGTACGATGTCGCCGGGTGCCAGTGGCGCATAGCCAATGATTTCCAGTTTCCCTTTAAGGAAAGCGAGGTCATTGCGCAGGGAGTATGCGTCTACATACGTCTCCAAATCGTATGCATCTTCCTGGCTGCTCATCGAAAGGAGGGTTCTTTGCTCATCAGCAGCCTTGTTTTCTTCACTTTGGCTTGCTTGTCCCTCAGACGACGTGCTGTTTTCGGTGTCTTGCTCCGAGGTGTTGTAGGCTTCTCCTTGATATGCCCTGTGGGCGTATTTGGTGTTGACCTCGGCGTTGATCCCATGGACGTTGTAGCCGTTGATGATGTCGAGGGCGGCTTTCGACTCAAGGTCTTTACGGGTGCATATTTTTTTGACGGTGATGCCTTCTGGTGTCGTGAGCACCATTCTGCCGCTGGCCTCTGCCCTCATGTTGATGAAATCCCAGTCTGTACAGTTGTATTGCATTAACCCAAGGTGTTTGTTTGCCGCAGGATTTCCAGTATTGTCATACTCAATTCCGTATTCATCGCAAATGTCGTTGACGATTTCATCGTCCGACATGTTCTCAAAACTCCTCAACTTCCTTACGTCATCCATCCTGTCGGCTGCGTGCCTGGCCTTGATGGTTAGTATGGCGCATAAATCGGAGACGGTCATTTCGTTGATGTAGCCTTTGAATATCTTGTGGGAAGGTTCGTCATAGCCGACCCAGACTTCTATTTCTGCATTCATCGGGAAGTTCGCCGTGTCCGAGATGTACTCCTCCTCGCCCGGCAGCCAGTTGCTCAAAATGATTTCAAGGACAGAAATTCTGTCGAATGCAGCGCTGGTGGAGATTGAAATGATGTGTTGGGCGTATGCGGTTTGCTGCCCGTTGACCAGGATTTTATGGCAAATGTTGCCATTGAGGTCGGCATAGGTGATGTCGTCGTTCTTCATCTTCGATTATCTTCCAAAAAGGTTAAATAAAGAGTCGGCCTTTTCGTCCATGGCTTGGCTTATGGTGTCTTTGAAAGAATCAAATGCTCCTTTCTCCCTCTCCCGCCTTTTGTTGAGGGCTTCTCCGTCTATTTCCCCTGTCTCTATTTGACAGACCGACTTGAAAGAGCAGGTCACCTTGGCCCTAAGCGGCGTCCCGTCAGGCCGGAAGAGCGAGTATTCGGTCTTGAGGGATGAGACAACACAGTGTAGGCTCTCGTCGCAATAAGTGATGGATACATAATTGGGACGATAGCCCGTGGACTCGCCGGTCTTGGCAAAAAGCACTTCGGTCAGGGCATTCAATTGTGCCTTGACATCTTTGTACTCGGGCTTTTGGCTGATAATCCCGGTGCCGTCCAGCAGGAGGGAAAAGCTGTAGTCAACGGCATCCATCCCGGAGAATCGCCCCGCGGAAATGCTGTTGGCCATGCACTCCTCTTTCTTGTAATGGACGTTGATGCTCTTGGAAAAGCTCTCCGGATTTACCATTACCGTGAACTCTTTGTCTTTTATCGGCTGCTTAAAGTCGATTTTTTCATACGCCTGAAACGTCATGAATTCTTTTTTTTCGCTCCTAAAACTCATCTCTCCCTCCTTTTTGAGGCATCATTGTCGTAGAAATCCCGTACCAGTGAACTCACAGGGGCTTTTGGGGCCGTGTCTGTCTTTGGCAGACTGTGCTCGTCGTGTTCAGTTGCTTTGTCTATGATACTTGCCTTGATGACTAGCTCTTTTATTTTGATGGTCATAATATCCGTTTTGAATAGTTATACGCCAATTCAAGTGTCTCTATCACCAACTCGTTCTTGTTGGCATCAAGCGGACTAACCTCGATTCTTACGGGATAGGCGTTGTTGAATGTCCAAACCTTGACAGGGGCGTGTCTCTCGTTTAACAAACTGACTACCGCAGTGCAAGGGTGGAAGTTGAAGTTGTTGATGGCCTCATTTGCCCATCTTACCAAAACCGACGGGGTGGAAGAGAGGGCTCTTTTGAGCACCAGATTGTTGTATTTTGCTGGTTTGGGCAATCGATATGTGAACGAGTTGTTTCCGCCCTCGACAACCTCTTCCGTCTGCAACTCTGCTGATATGCCGGAAACCTCCGAGAAGGCCATCCCGATGCTGCCATCCTCATTGGCAGCATGCTCCAACATGCCTCCTAGCCCCAGTGCAACACTGAGAAAGGTCACTTCGAAATGAAAGGCGGGAACATATTTGTCCGCTTTGTGGCTCATGGTCAAAAAGTTGTTGGTTGAACATAAAAGGGAGGCCATCGCCCATAGACGATGACACACCCTTTGAGACATTATCCTCTGGTCACGGTAAAGCTCTCATAAGCCAATTCCACAGACTCAATCATCACTTTCCCGTCAGCAGCGTTCAGGTCTCCTGCATCGTATTTGACAGGAAAAGCATTCTTCAAACTCCATGTCACCGCCGGCTCGTGCGCCTCGTTGAGCAAAGAGATGGTGATGTCCCTGCGCTCCACCGTATTGTTGGCGATGGAGTTGAACCAGTCGAAGAATCCGTTGTCGGTAGCCATCGTACCTCGCTTCAACGTCACGTTGTTGAACTTCTTCAAGCCCGGCATCTTGAAGGTGGTGTACTCTTTGTTGGAGCCCTCGCGATACTCGATAGGGGTGGTGGAGACACTCAAGCCAGAAACCTCTGAGAAACTTACGTTTTCGTCGTCGTCGCTCCATTTCACCGTGAAATGGAAGCCTGTCAATGGATAATTATTTGTTGCCATTTGATTATTCTGTTTATTGTATTAGTAAATTAAGAAAGACATATTAAGCCTCTTGCAATTTGTGGGAGAACTTCAATACGATGAACTCGGCAGGACGAACGGCCGCTAGGCCGATTTCTACGATCATCTTGCCTTCCAAGATGTCTTGAGCCGTCATGGTCTCGTCCAAGCCCACGCGCACGTAGAAGGCCTTGTCGGGCGTGGAACCTGCCAAAGCTCCGTCGCGCCATAGGTTGGAGAGAAAATTCTCGATTTGGCAGCGGACTTTTATCCATGTATTGGCATCATTGGGTTGGAACACGGCCCAATTGGTCGACTTCTGCACGCTCTCCTCAATGTAGTTGAAGAGACGACGAACAGGAACATAGCGCCACTCGTTGCTGTTGCCGTCCAATGTGCGGGCACCCCAGACGAGAATGCCCTTGCCCGAGAAGTAACGGATAGCATTGATGGATTTTCCCGCATTGGCATCCACGTTCATGCTCTCTTGCTCATAATCTGAAATCATTTCTGTTACATTGGAAACTGCCGAAACGCTCACATTGGCGGGAGCCTGCCAAACGCCTTTGTTGCCGTCGGTGGCGGCATAGATGCCTGCCATAGCGCCACTAGGCGTGATAATGGAGGCCTCGTCTTGCAACTCAGCCAACTTCTCTGCATAGCCGTCAATCTGGGTGGCAAAAGCCTTGGCCATCAA
>ONQK01000051.1 GCA_900319895.1 uncultured Prevotella sp.
ATCAGCTCCCTCAGCCGTACGATAAGGGCCACGAACACGCCGCTGCTGAGCGTCAATCCGAGTGTTGTGATGGAGATCAAGAATCCGCCCTCGCGTCCGCCCAGCTGCAGAGGGATGAAAAAAAGCAAGTTGGCGAACAACGATGTGAATGCCAGAATCAATATACAATCCACATAATTGACTTCTGGCAAGAGAACGAGCAAGACGAAATAGATTTCCAGGGCCGAGAATATGCGACAAAACAATTCCAGCAACACCGCAGCCGTCAAGGTGCGCGGGTTTTGGCGGTGCATCGCCGCAATCTGGCCGTCTATTGCGTCGAGTTGCTCACGATGTCTTTCAACAAATGGCTTTATCCAACGGCGCAGTAGCGGCACATGGCGCAAGAGGTTCATTGCCCTGAAAGCCAGCCCCTTACGATAGCCTATGATGAAAAACCACAGGCCCAGGCAGCAAAAAATGGTCGAAATGCCCAATACAATGCCAACAGAGAAATTGACAGGCCGCAACAAAACGTATAGTACGATACTGATGACCCAAAACCAGAAATGCGAGAAAATGTGCGTCATGACATACAGGATGACCGACGAGGAGGCACGCTCCGCGCCGATGATCGGCGAGAGGGACATGATGCGGTAGGGCTCGCCGCCCATCAGGCCGACGGGTGTGGCATAGTTGAGTGCAAATCCGCTCACGGTCACTTGATAAAGCCACCAGAAAGGGATCTTTGGCGATTTCCCGACTACGCTTCTAATGATAATTCGCCACGCGAAGGCGTTGAACATGTACAAGAAGAACCATAGGGCGACAACGGCAAAAAACCAGTAGCCAGCACGCTGCAAGCCTTCGCGGACACTGCCAAAGTCGAGCTGTGAGACCATCATTCCCAGCACGATAACGCCGAAAATGAAGAATCCGTTTTGGTATTTTCTCTTCACGTTCTCCTTACCATTTTTTAATTCAGCCAACAGGCTGACGTTGGAAAATCCTTCTCACCTAGGCCGTCCCTCATTCTTCGCCCTGGGGCAAATTTTCTTCCTGTTGTTTTGCTCCGAAACGGGGGCGGTCGCCATCCTCATGGCGCTCATGATAATGCTTTTTCAATGGATTGGCCATCGGTTCGTCATATTGTATGCGGTTGCGGAACACGTCAATGGCCAGATATATGGCATTTCGCAATGAGGTCTCGTCCGCAATGCCTTTGCCGGCAATGTCATAGGCAGTTCCATGGTCGGGCGAAGTGCGTACCAACGGCAGCCCTGCCGTAAAGTTGGCACCCGTTGTCGAGGCCAACGCCTTGAACGGTGCAAGCCCTTGGTCGTGGTACATGGCCAGGACACCGTCGAAGCTCGTGTAGGCGGCTGTTCCGAAGAAGCCGTCTGCGGCGTAGGGGCCAAACACCGTCATGCCTTCGTTGGACAACTCTTCTATGGCAGGGACAATCTGCTCGGTCTCCTCTTTTCCCAACAAGCCATTGTCGCCTGCATGCGGATTGAGAGCCAATACGGCAATGCGAGGTTTTGAGATGCGCAGGTCCCGGCGCAAAGTTTGATAAAAAACCATGGCTTTTTCCTTGATGGCTTCCTTTGTAACAGCCTTCGTAACACTTTCTATCGGTAAATGTGTAGTGACCAATGCCACACGGAGCATGTCATTCATGAGAATCATCAGCGACTTGCCGCCTTCGCCAACCATTGCCTCCAAATACTCTGTATGGCCCGTAAACTGGAAATCCTGACTTTGAATGTTCTTTTTGTTGATGGGTGCGGTGACCAACACGTCGAAAAGTCCTTCCTTGTAGTCTTCCATGGCTCTTTTCAACGCCTGATACGAGGCGTTTCCCGCCTCTGCCGAAGGCTGTCCCAGGTCCACCTTGACTTCCTCGTCGAAAGTTGTCAGCAAATTAATCCTGCCTTCACGGGCTTCGGAAGCGTTGCTGATGATTGAGAACACGAATGGTGCGTCAAGCGCCTTGCGGTGATAGGCGGCCACTTTGGGCGAGCCATAGATAATGGGAGTGCATAGTTCCAACATCTCGGGCTCTGCAAAAGCCTTGAAAATAATTTCATATCCAATGCCATTTGTGTCTCCATGCGTAATGGCTACGCGAATTTTCCGGTTGTCCATATCCTGTTTTTGTTTATATTTTCTCTATTTGGGATGAAAAATGTCCTTCCTCCTTTATGGTTTTCAAGTGAGACGACCTGCCTCTCGGGATGTGTTGAGCATGCCGCATGCCGCAAAAATGTCCTCCCCCCGACTGGCACGAATCGTAGTGAAAATGCCATGCTGAGTCAGATAATCTCGCAAACTGTTCATCTTTTTATCCGTCGTCCCCTTCAGGTCAATACCTGGTATGCTGTGATAACGGATGAGGTTGATGCGACAGTCGAGCCCACGCAACAATTTGACGATTTCCCGCACATGCACCATCGAGTCGTTGACACCATCAAATACAATATACTCAAACGAAAGCCGGCGCTGATGGGCGAAATCATAGTTTTTGAGCAGTTCCACGACTTCTGCCACGGGCATGGACCGCTCGGCAGGCATCAGATGGGCGCGTTGCTCATGCAAAGGCGAATGGAGGCTTATTGCGACATGGCAGTCGCTCTCATCAAGGAAACGTTCCAGCTTGCCACGAATGCCTACCGAACTCACCGTGATGCGCCGCGGGCTCCATGCGAACCCATCGGAGGAGGTCAGCACTTGGGTTGCCCGAAGCACATTGTCCAAATTGTCCATCGGTTCGCCCTGCCCCATGAAAACGATGTTCGTGAGCCGCTCACGCTCCGGGAGCATATAGACCTGGTTGAGGATGTCGGCCACGGTCAGGTTCCCTTCAAATCCTTGCTTGCCTGTCTGGCAAAACAAACAATTCATTTTGCAACCGACTTGGCACGACACGCACAGCGTCCCGCGGTCTTTGTCCGGGATGAAAACACTCTCGATGCGCTTTCCCGAAAGCGTCGGGAAGAGGTATTTCACCGTCCCGTCAACTGATTCGAGCCGCTCGACGTGCGCCATGCAACCGACTGTGCACACCTGCTGCAAGCGCTCCCTGTTCTTCTTCGACAAGTTGGTCATCTGGTCAATGCTGCCCACATGCTGCTGATAAAGCCATTGGGCAATTTGGTTGCCCGAGAAAGCAGGCATGCCTAAATCCGTTGCAAGGGTTCTCAACTCTTGCAAAGTCAGGCCTAAAAGCGGTTTTGGGGTTGTCTCCATCATTACCAACAAATCATTCAACGGGCAAAGATAATGAATTTTATCGACTTACAGCATTTATTTTTCGTGATTTTGCACACAAATGGTTATATTTTGATTACCTTTGTGCAAAAATACGCCAAAAATGATGACATCAGCAACATCCGTGCCACACGATGCCGAGAACCAAGGGTTGCAGCATGCCTGGGAGTTCGTGGAACACACGGGGAAAAGCATCTTCCTCACTGGGAAAGCGGGAACCGGGAAGACGACTTTCCTCAAAAAAGTGTGCCAATACAGCTCAAAGCGGATCGTCGTCGTCGCGCCGACAGGTGTGGCAGCCATCAATGCAGGCGGCGTGACCATCCATTCCTTCTTCCAGTTGCCGCCCACACCATTTGTGCCAGAGCTGACCATCAAGCAGCGCTATGACTTCAGCAAAGAAAAACGGAAAATCTTGCGAACACTCGACATGCTCGTCATTGACGAGATCTCCATGGTACGCAGCGACTTGCTCGACGCCATCGACATGGTCATGAGAAGATACCGCGAGCACGACAAGCCCTTCGGCGGCGTGCAACTGCTGATGATAGGCGACCTGCAACAGCTCACGCCAGTAGTCGCCACCGAGGAGGAGCCCATTCTCAACAAATATTACCGCACGCCTTATTTCTTCGGCAGCCATGCCTTGAGCCGCATCGACTATGTCACCATCCA
>ONQK01000026.1 GCA_900319895.1 uncultured Prevotella sp.
GGAGCATGCACCAAGAGCCTCAAAAATGCGGAATGGCGTCCTCCGTTCACCTGCGCACAAGCCGTTTTGCTTGCTGCCCAGAAAAATGAGCGCGCAAAATGCCGGCTGATTTCGGTGCAATTGTCGTCGGGCTCAAAAATCAGGAACGACCTGAACCTTGTCGACCATCCCGAACACCTCAACATGCCCATCGCGATCCTGGCAAGTCAAGGCGAGAATTATTTGGGGATACCAGGCATAAAACCCACTAAATCCACAAAATATTTTATCCTCAAAAAATAAAAAAACGACATAAAAACGAAAAAAAACGTATAAAAACTTGCATGGTTTTGCAAAAAATTGTATTTTTGCAGAGAAGAATGTATTTTTTTATGTATAACAAATAAAACGAATCAGCCTATAGGATAGATTATTACTTCTAATTATAATAATGTTGTAACGATGAAGGAATTATATGAACTGTCGGACGAACAGTTGGCATTATCTTATGTAGAAGGTAATAATCGGGCTTTTGATTTGTTGTTGTCGCGCAATCAGTCCAAGTTGTTCTCATATATTATGTTCGTGGTCAGGGATCGCGAGACTGCTGATGACATCTTCCAGGAGACTTTCGTGAAGGTCATTACGCGTCTGCGCGACGGCCGCTATACTGCTAGTGGGAAGTTCAGTGCTTGGGTTATGCGTATTGCCCATAATGTAATGATGGACTGGTATCGTGACCAGAAGGCGGAACGGATTATTGAGCCGACAGAGAACAACGATTTGTCCAACATTCGTGGCGGGGATGTCTTGGACGGCAATATCGAGAACCAGTTTGTTAATGCTCAAGTATTGAATGATGTGAAAAAGATGATGAGCCTTCTGCCGCCGTCGCAGCGCGAGGTGGTTTATATGCGTTATTTCCAGGAGATGTCTTTCAAGGAAATAGCCGAGACGACAGGTGTGAGCATCAACACTTCGCTGGGTCGTATGCGCTACGCAATTTTGAACATGAGGCGTATGGCCCGCGAGAGCAGTTTGTCATTGCAGCTTGACGCATAACATGCATTTTTTGTGCATTTAAAGACCTCAACAGGCTGGAATAGAGAGTCTTTCCAGCCTGTTGAGGCGGATATGTTCCAAGGCAATTCTTTCGGGTCAAGTGTGTTGACGAAAGACTTGCTTTTTATCTTGCCTGTTTTAGGGCGCGGATGGTTGCCTTTGGGTCTGGGGAGTTGAAGATATAGCTTCCGCTGACCAGCACATCTGCTCCTGCCTTGACCAGCAAGGGTGCGGTTTCGCTTTGCACTCCGCCGTCTACTTGGATCAATGCCTTTGAATTGTTCTCTTCAATGAGTTTTCGTAGTTTTTCAACTTTTTTCACTGAATTTTGGATGAATTTTTGTCCTCCAAATCCGGGGTTAACACTCATGAGTAGCACCAATTCTACATCGCAGATGATGTCTTCGAGTACGCTCACGGGAGTTGACGGGTTGAGCGTAACGCCTGCTTTCATCCCTGCCGCATGTATTTGTTGGATGGTCCGATGCAAGTGTGTGCATGCTTCATAATGTACGTTCATGAGCATGGCTCCCGTCTTTGCGGTTGCCTCAACATAACGCTCGGGCTGCACGATCATCAAGTGTACGTCAAGCGGTTTTTCTGCGATTTTTGCAATAGCCTCTATGACGGGGAATCCGAATGAGATGTTCGGCACGAAAACGCCGTCCATCACATCCAGGTGCAGCCAATCTGCTTCGCTTTGGTTCAGCATTTCCACATCACGTTGCAGGTTGGTGAAGTCTGCGGAGAGCAGTGACGGTGAAATCAGTGTATCCATACTCTTTATCAGGTTAATTCAGACAAGCGACGATGTTTTGATTGTCACTGTTCTTGCATACTTTGTAGTTGTAGGCCAATTGACGAATGAGGTACAATGTACGCTCTGATGGGGTTAAGTCGTCTGGAGTAAAATATTGCATAGGCATTTTGGGATTAATTATTTATCTATACAACGTTGAGAAGTTGTTATTTATTATATCCTTGCCTGAAAAACTTTTGCAAATCTTGTTTTTTTTCATTATCTGTGGTTTATGAAATTTTTTTGAAGTGTTTTGTTTGGCCTAAAATTCGCTGGTGAAATGGAATTTGATATGTTTGAAGTCTTCTTGTGCCATGGAGAGCACATAGTTGGAGTCTGCCAGGAAGACGTCACGCCCTTCGCGGTCTTTTGCCATGTACTGATACTTGCGTTTCTTGAAATTGTCCAGTTCTTTCTCGTCGTCTGCTTCAATCCAGCAGGCTTTATATAGGTGAACAGGCTCCCAGCGGCATTTTGCGCTGTATTCGTTTTCCAGTCGATATTGAATCACTTCAAACTGCAACTGTCCGACGGTGCCGATGATTTTCCGGCCGTTAAATTGGTTGACGAACAACTGTGCCACACCTTCGTCCATTAGCTGCTGAATGCCTTTTTCCAGCTGCTTGGCCTTCATCGGGTCATCGTTCTCGATGTACTTGAACATTTCGGGTGAGAACGAAGGCAAGCCTTTGAAGTGTATCATTTCGCCTTCTGTCAGCGTGTCTCCTATTTTGAAAATGCCATTGTCGGGCAGTCCGACGATGTCTCCAGGATAGGCTTCTTCGATGGTAGACTTTCGCTGTGCCATAAACTGTGTCGGACTGCTAAATCGGACTGTTTTTCCAAGGCGGACGTGCTGGTAGGGCTGGTTGCGGACAAACTTTCCGCTACAGACCTTGCAAAATGCGATACATGAACGGTGGTTCGGGTCTATATTTGCCGTAATTTTAAAAATAAAGCCAGTAAATTTTGTCTCTTCAGGCCTGACGACACGTTCTTCTGCTGTTGTGGGGCGCGGGCTCGGCGCAATTTCCACAAAGCAGTTCAGCAGCTCTTGAACGCCGAAATTGTTGAGGGCGGATCCGAAAAATACGGGAGCGACTTCTGCCGTGCGGTAAGTGCCGACCTCGAAATCGGGGTATACGCCGCGCACAAGCTCCAAATCTTCTCTTAGCTGCCGGGCATCTTGCTCTCCAACCTGTTCTTCCAGTTGTTTGCTTTCAATGTCTACCGCTATCTTTTCAGTCACACGTTGTTTGTTTGGCGTAAATAGGTTGAGTTGTTGCTCATAAATGTTGTATACGCCCTTAAATTTCGCCCCCTGGTTGATGGGCCATGACAGCGGACGCACTTTTATCTGGAGTTCTTGTTCCAGTTCATCGAGCAAGTCGAATGGGTCACGGCCTTCGCGGTCCATTTTATTGACAAAGATGATTACCGGCGTGGAGCGCATCCGGCACACCTCCATAAGTTTGCGTGTCTGGGTTTCCACGCCGTTGGCTCCGTCCACGACAATAATTGCGGAGTCGACGGCGGTCAAAGTACGATAAGTGTCTTCAGCAAAGTCTTGGTGTCCTGGTGTGTCGAGGATGTTGACCTTGTATTCGACTTCACCGTTCTCGGGTGTGTAATCAAATTCCATGACAGATGTGGAGACCGAGATTCCGCGCTGTTTCTCGATTTCCATCCAGTCGCTGGTCGCTGTCTTTTTGATTTTATTGCTTTTCACGGCACCAGCAACCTGTATCTGTCCTCCAAAAAGGAGAAACTTCTCTGTCAGTGTCGTCTTACCCGCATCCGGATGTGAGATGATGGCAAAAGTGCGCCTGCGTCCAATCTCATTGCCGTTTTTTCCGTCGATTTTGAATTCTGAATCCATACCTATCTGTTTTTTGAGTGGGCAAAGGTACAAAAATTGCTTTAGCAAACCCAAAATAAACGGTTTTAATTTTATCTTCTTCTACATTTTTAACGATTTCCAATCCACTTCTTTAAAGGCGTGTTGATGTTTTCAGAAAAGTTGAAGCAAGATGTCTGGAAAGGAACAGCATGCCTTGACCTTTGCGTCCCCCTTCAAACTCTCATTTCTTGTCATTATGTGCTCGTAACGTGTTGATCCCTATGTGTTTAGCCTCATGAAGGCTTTTGGCAGGAAGCGGATGAGGTCGCTTGCGATAAGACTTTCTTTTCCGACCGACTCACAGGCAAGGTCTCCTGCCAGTCCATGTAGGTACATTCCTAGTTTACAAGCGTCTTCTTGTCCATATCCTCGTGCCAGCAGCCCGGTGATGATGCCTGTTAGCACGTCGCCGCTCCCCGCGGTTGCCATTCCTGAGTTTCCGGATGAGTTGAAGATGACTTTTCCGTTCGGGATACATAGTGCGGAGAAATGTCCTTTGAGCAGTATGTAGATTTCGTTTCTCTCTGCCATTTCCCTTGCTTCACACAAGCGTTCATAGCTGTTTTGGTTTGTTCTTCCGCTTAATCTCTCAAACTCTTTGGCGTGGGGTGTGAGGATGGTGTTTTTGGGCAACAGTTGGACGGCGTGGTTATTGGTAGCCAAAATGTTGATGGCGTCGGCGTCAATGACGAGCGGCGTTTGCGCATGTTTGATCTGTGCAATCAATGCCTTGGCCGTGCTTTCATGTCGTCCCAGCCCCGGCCCTATGCCCACGGCGTTGAAATCGAGGTCGTCAATCGGCTCGCTATATACGGTTTCGTCGCAGTCCATTTGCAAGACAACTTCGGGGACGGCTGTCTGGATGATGCTGTAATTGCATTTTGGGGAGTGTAGCGTTACTTTTCCTGCTCCAGACCTCAAGCATGCTCTTGTGGCGAGGATGGCCGCCCCTGCCATGCCATAGCTTCCGGCAATGATGAGCGCATTGCCCATGGTGCCTTTGTGCTCAAAGTCGCCGCGCGGCTTGAACAGTGGCCGCAGGTCGTTTTCTTCGAGTAGGCTGAACCGCGTGTCGATTTGGTTTATATATGCTTGGCTGAGGCGGATGTCAAGTATCATCAGTTCGCCAATGAAGGGCTGGCATTCGCTGAACATGGTCGACAACTTCCTTTGTTGGAACGTCAGTGTAAGGTCGGCGCGTATGATGTTGGCAGTGATGTTGTAAGTGTTGTCCTCTGCCATGAGCCCTGAGGGCATGTCAATGCTAATGACTTGTGCTGGCGACTGGTTGATATACCTCACTAATGTCGCATATCCTCCGGACAGCGGCCGTTTGATGCCTGTCCCGAAAAGGCCGTCGATGACGATTGTGTCTGGTGTCAAGTGTGGCGGGTCGAATTGTTGTGAGATCTCGGTAAAGGCTATGTTTTTGTTTTCGATGATGCGTTGTTTGTTTATGGCACAGTTTTCGGAGAGCTTGCCATTTGTGTTGAACAGGTAGACGGTAGGTGTATAGCCCAGTTCGCTCAACATTCGTGCCACGGCGAGTGCGTCGCCGCCGTTGTTCCCGGGTCCTGCAAATACGACAATGGCTGATTCCGCCCCCCATCTTTCGGTGATGACGTTGGTGATGGCTTTTGCAGCACGTTCCATCAGCGCGATGGACGAGATGGGCTCGTTGGCAATGGTGTATTCGTCAAGTTCTTGTATTTGACTAGTAGTAAGTATTTTCATCACTGCAAAAGTACAAAATAAAACTAAAATATATCAGTTATTTTGCTATTTTTTTGTACTTTTGCATCAAAATCATAAAAAACTAGCTATGGATGTTGTTAAAATAAAAGACAAGTCGTTTAAAATTTCTATTCCGGAGGCAGAAATCCTGGAGAAAATACGAGCTATTGCCAATCGTATAAACTGTGATATGGCGGACAAAAACCCACTGCTGCTGGCAGTGTTGAACGGTTCGTTCATGTTCGCCTCCGACTTAATGAAGATGTTGACCATTCCTTGTGAAATCTCATTTGTAAAGTTGGCTTCTTACCAAGGCACCACGTCCACGGGAAAGATAACCGAGGTGCTGGGCATCAACGAGGATTTGACGGGACGTACGGTTGTTATCGTGGAAGATATTGTGGAAACAGGACTGACCATGAAGCGGATGATTGAGACGCTGGGCACGCGCAATCCGGAGTCGATACATATTTGTACGTTGCTGCTGAAGCCCGAGCGCTTGCAAGTACCTTTGGACATTGAATATGCTGCGATGGAGATCCCCAATGACTTCATCGTTGGCTATGGCTTGGATTACGATCATCAAGGGCGTAATTTAAGAGACATTTATCAAATTGTTGAAGAATAGTCTATGAAAAATATTGTGATTTTTGGTGCGCCTGGCTCCGGTAAGGGCACCCAAAGCGAGTTGCTCGAAAAAAAATATGGTTTTCAGCATATTTCCACGGGAGAATTATTGCGTAAGGAGATAAAGGACAATACGGAAATAGGCAAGACGGCGAATCTGTTCATTGCCAAAGGGCAGTTGATCCCAGATGACTTGATTGTCAATCTGCTTTCCAACCTTTATGACACGCTGATGGAGGAGAGGGAAGGGATTATTTTTGATGGCTTTCCACGTACGATTGTGCAGGCAGAATCCTTAAAGAAGCTATTGCAGGACAGAGGCGCCGGGAATGTAGCGGTTATAGACCTGTCGGTGCCAGAGGACGACTTGATCCGCCGGCTGATCAACCGCGGCAAGGAGAGCGGACGCTCTGACGACAACGAAGAGGTGATTCGCCGGCGACTGGAGGTCTATCGCCTTCAAACTCTCCCGCTGATTGACTGGTATAAGGCTGAAAAAGCCTACCATTATGTAGACGGAATCGGCGAAATCGACCGAATTTTCAATGATATTTGTGCAATCATCGACCGTCTCTGAAAATAAGTAAAAATAAAGAATGAGAAAATGGCAGACTCCAATTTTGTAGATTATGTGAAGATTTATTGCCGTTCAGGGAAAGGCGGTAGGGGCTCAATGCACTTGCGGCATGTGAAATACCAACCCAACGGCGGGCCCGACGGCGGCGACGGCGGCGATGGCGGCAGCGTTTACCTGAGGGGTAATCACAACTATTGGACGCTGCTTCATCTTAAGTACCAACGCCATGTGTTTGCTGAGCACGGCGGCAATGGCGGGCGTGCCAAGTGCCATGGGACGAAAGGGCGTGACGAATACATCGATGTGCCTTGCGGGACGGTGGTCTATGATGCCGAAACGGGAAAGTTCGTGTGTGACGTGACGCATGACGGACAAGTGGTGCGCCTGCTCAAGGGCGGGCGCGGCGGTTTGGGTAATTTCCAGTTTCGCACATCGACCAATCAGGCCCCTCGATATGCGCAGCCGGGAGAGCCGTTGCAGGAAATGACGGTCATCTTGGAGCTGAAATTATTGGCTGACGTCGGTCTGGTAGGTTTTCCCAATGCGGGGAAATCGACGTTGTTGTCGTCAATGTCCAGTGCAAGGCCCAAAATTGCGAACTACCCTTTTACGACATTGGAGCCATCGCTGGGCATTGTGGAATATCGTGACCAGAAATCGTTTGTCATGGCCGATATTCCTGGTATTATTGAGGGGGCTAGCGAGGGTAAAGGGCTTGGTTTGCGGTTTCTGAGGCATATCGAGCGCAATTCCCTGCTTCTGTTTATGGTTCCTGGCGATACAGACGACATCAAGAAGGAATATGAGGTCTTGTTAGGCGAGTTGCGTAATTTTAACCCGGAGATGCTGGACAAACGTCGCGTTTTGGCAGTGACAAAGTGCGATTTGCTTGACGATGAGCTTGTCGACATGTTGCAGGCCACGATACCGACCGATGTCCCGGTAATTTTCATCTCTTCGGTAACGGGACAGGGTGTTGACGAGTTGAAAGACGTGTTGTGGCAAGAGCTCAATAGCGAGAGCAACAAGCTTCAAGCAATCATGGGCGAGGATACGCTCGTGCATCGCGACAAGGACATGTCAAAGTTCGCAGTGGAGCTGCATGACGAGGGTGAAGATGAAGGCATCGAGTACATTGACATTGACGATCTTGACGACCTTGAGGATGTTGATGAAGAAGATTTTTAATGCTATCATGCCTTATGCCAATGCCACAACTCACATATTACCAGCTTTCAGACCATGTTACGGCATTCAGTACGACACGCAAGGGAGGAGTCAGCCAAGGACTTTATGGCGAATTTAACATTAATGAATATTGCGGCGACGACATTTCGGCCGTTTCAGCCAATAGGGCCTCGCTGGCCCAATTATTGGGCATTGAGGAGACGCGCATCATAGCGCCCCATCAGGTGCATGGGGTTGAGGTGCGACAAGTCGCCTCTGATTTTTTGAGCATGCCTCTTGCCACTCGTCGCATGTTAATAGAAGGTGTTGACGCCCTGACGACCGATGTGGAAGGAGTTTGCATCGGCGTTTCCACGGCAGACTGCATCCCTGTCGTTTTATATGACGCGGTGCATCATGCCGCGGCTGTGGTGCATGCTGGATGGCGCGGGACGGTCGGCTGCATCGTCCAACATGCGGTGCGGGCAATGAGACGGTCGTATGGGACGGAGCCGCGCGCGCTGTGCGCACAAATCGGCCCGGGCATTTCCTTGGATGCTTTCGAGGTAGGTGATGA
>ONQK01000181.1 GCA_900319895.1 uncultured Prevotella sp.
AAAAAAAGTGGAGCTGGAGGGAGTCGAACCCTCGTCCGCACAAGGAAACCATATGCTTTCTACACGCTTATTCCAGCCTTTGATTTTCGTGCAGCAGCAAGACCTGGACCACCAACTGATGCCTTATCCTCTAAAATCTCATGCAGGCACTGAGGCTTACCTGCACTATTCCCGATTTGCTAGCATCGCGAAAACAGACCGCTTCGGGACAACAGCTGTCTGGGCGATGTCTCGTTCCCTCGCCTTGCAAGGGAATAAAGCTAAAATCTACTGTTCTTCGATTAAGCAGCGAGAGCATACTTATTGTTGCCAATTAATTTTCTGAAAGCTCTGTTTAAGGAGTGAACCAACGACCCTCCGCGTGCTTACATACCATTTCATCTCGCCGTCAAATCCGGTCAGCCCCGTGGTTTTGACCAGAAAATACGCCAAGTGGTTGTATCTTCTGTTTGCAAAATTACATTTTTTTCTTGAATTGAGCGAATTTCGACCGTTTTTTCTCGTGATTTCCACACATTGGCCTTGAAAACCTTGTTCTTACGGGCTCTTTTCGTATTTTAGGGGAAATGAGACGAGTCGTTTGATGATATTTAAGACTTTGTTTTTGTCAGGTCGCAGATTTATTTTATCTTTGCAGGGTTCAACGGACTGTTTTTTTATTGGATGAAAATAGGTGATATTGATTTTGGCGCTCGTCCGCTGTTTCTTGCTCCCATGGAGGATGTCACGGATATTGGCTTTCGCAGGCTTTGCAAGCGCTTTGGCGCTTCGATGGTCTATACAGAGTTTGTCAGTGCCGAGGCATTGGTGCGGTCGGTCAAGAGCACGGTGCAAAAGCTAGCCATCAGCGACGACGAGCGGCCGGTGGGGATTCAGATCTATGGCCGCGATGTTCAGGCGATGGTTGAGGCGGCGCGGATGGTTGAGGCGGCGCACCCCGATGTCATAGACTTGAACTTTGGCTGTCCGGTAAAGAAAGTGGCAGGCAAGGGAGCCGGGGCTGGCATGTTGCGCAATATCCCTTTGATGTTGGACATCACCCGATCGGTGGTCCGGGCGGTGAAGACACCGGTGACGGTGAAGACCCGTTTGGGGTGGGACCAACATGAACTGGTAATCGTTGAGCTTGCGGAGATGCTGCAAGACTGTGGAGTTCAGGCGCTGACCATCCATGGCAGGACGCGTAGCCAAATGTACACCGGCGAGGCAGACTGGACGAAAATACATGAAGTGAAGCACAACCCGCGCATTAAGATCCCGATTATCGGCAACGGTGACATCACGACGGGCGCGCAGGCGGCAGCAGCTTTTGACCATTTTGGCGTGGATGCCGTGATGGTGGGTAGGGCGACTTTTGGCTGTCCGTGGGTTTTTCAGGAGATGCGTGCGGCGGTTGACCGTTGCTCGGACGTTGGCAGGTTGACTGTTGACGAGAAAATAGACTTGCTCTTGGAGCAGCTGCACATCAACATGGAGCGTATTGACGAGAAGCGCGGCATATTGCACACACGTCGACATTTGGCGGCGACGCCTGTGTTCAAGGGTATTCCCGACTTCCGTCAGACGCGTATAGAGATGCTCAGGGCAGAGACGGCAGCAGAGTTGACGGCCATCATTGAGGCCGCGCGTGCCCGTTTGCATGAATTGTCGTTGGACACAGCGACTTAGCGTTAAATAGAGTTTTGGAAAAGTTGAATTTTCCGTCGGTTTTTCTGCAAATTTACCTCTGGCGGGATGATTGAGTCAAATTGATGATAAGAAATTGAATGAATAAAGAGATGTTGAACGGTTTGTCCCCGGAAGAAGTTGCCGTAAGTCGGCAGCAACACGGATCCAATGTGCTGACTCCGCCGAAGCGTGCGTCATTCTGGAAGCTTTATATCGATAAGTATCGTGATCCGATTATCCAGATTTTATTGTTTGCCATCCTCATCTCCCTGGTTTTCTCTTTTATTGAGGGCGAATTCGTGGAGACCATAGGCATTGCGCTGGCTGTTTTTTTCGCTACGACAGTGGGTTTTTATTTTGAACTTGATGCCACGCACAAGTTTGACGTCCTCAATGCGCTGAGCGAGGAGCAGCTCGTCAAGGTGCGGCGCGAGGGCGCGGTTCGGCAAGTGCCCCGCAGCGAGGTGGTGGTCGGGGACATCGTGATGATAGAGACGGGCGACGAGATACCGGCCGACGGATTGTTGCTGGAGGCGGTCGACCTGGAAGTGAACGAGTCGTCGTTGACAGGTGAGTTGCTGGCACATAAATATGCCGAGCTGTCGCGTGGACAAGAGGAGAGCACATTTCCGGCCAATCGTGTCTTGCGTTCGACGATGGTCATTGGGGGTCGTGGCCTGATGCGGGTGGATGCCGTTGGCGACAGGACGGAGATTGGGCTTGTGGCCCGGCAGGCGATGGAAATGTCCCAAGTGAAAACGCCACTTGGGCTGCAGCTGGAGAATTTGGCAAAAATAATCAGCAAGATAGGTGTTTTTGTGTCGATTTCGGCGTTTTTACTCTTTCTCATTCACGACATCATTGTCAACGACGCGGTTTGGCGCGGGGAGAACTACCTGCTGATGGCAGAACATGTGCTCAAATACTTTATGATGGCTGTGACACTGATTGTGATGGCCGTGCCGGAGGGGCTCCCGATGGCGATAACATTGAGCCTTGCCCTCAACATGCGCAGGATGCTCAAGTCGAACAATCTGGTCAGGAAGCTGCACTCTTGCGAGACGATGGGCGCTGTGACGGTGATTTGCACGGACAAGACAGGCACCCTGACGGAGAACCGGATGAAGGTACGAGACGTGTTGTTGACGCAAAACGCAGGTATGCAGCGTGTCATGAATGAGTCGCTCGCCCTTAATTCGACGGCTGAGTTGAGCGGCGAAGATGGCGTTGGCAACCCGACGGAGGTCGCATTGCTACGTTTTTTGAGGGCCAATGGAGTGGATTATCTCCAATTGAGGGAGACGGCAGCAATTTTGGAGCAAAATCCGTTTTCCACTGAAAAAAAATACATGCGGACAGTTGCTCAAATCGACGACCGACGCTATGAGTTCGTGAAGGGAGCCCCCGAAATCGTTTTAGCCACATGTTCTTTTGAAGGCGACGACAGACAGCAGGTTGAAGAGACCTTGAAACAATGGCAGCGCCAGGGCATGAGGACGTTGGCGTTCACTTGCAACGGCAATTTTCAGGCCATAGTCAGCATTGTTGACCCTGTCCGCAGCGACGTGCCGGCGGCAGTGGCAGCTTGCCAGCAGGCAGGCATCAACATCAAGGTCGTTACGGGCGACACATCGTTGACAGCCATAGAAATTGCTCGTCAAATCGGCATTGTGGATGACGAGGATGGTGAGGTGTTGTCAACATCTGGTCAACATGTCACGGGCAGCGATTTCGCTGCCATGAGCGAGCAGGAGGCGCTGGCTTGTGCTGCTCGATTGAAGGTCATGTCGCGTGCGCGCCCCGATGACAAGCGCAGGTTGGTGATGTGCCTTCAGCAATTGGGTGAAGTGGTGGCGGTGACAGGCGACGGCACCAATGACGCGCCAGCCTTGAATGCCGCACATGTCGGGCTCTCGCTGGGCTCTGGGACCTTTGTCGCCAAAGAGGCAAGCGACATGACACTGTTGGACGACTCTTTTTCTTCCATAGCCAAGGCAGTGATGTGGGGGCGCTCGCTGTACAAAAACATCCAGCGTTTTTTATTCTTCCAGCTGGTGGTTAACCTGACGGCATTGCTCCTGGTGCTGGCAGGCTCGCTGGTCGGGACGGAATTGCCCTTGACTGTAACCCAGATCCTGTGGGTAAATTTGATCATGGACACTTTTGCCGCCATGGCCTTGGCATCGCTTTCGCCCACCAAGGAGGTCATGAGCGACCGCCCGAGGGCCAACGATGAGTTTATCATCACACCGTATATTTTGAAGCGTATTTTGTTGTTCTCCGTCCTGTTCTTTATCATTGCTTTTGCAGGGCTTGTGTACTGTGAGCATCATGGCGACGGGGTGGATGTCCATGAACTGACCCTCTTCTTCACCGTTTTTGTGATGTTGCAGGTCTGGAACCTCTTCAATGCGCGAGACTTGGGCACGAACCGCTCGCTGTTGACGGACTTGCGCCGCGAGAAGAGCTTCTTGCTCGTGTTCTTGCTCACTTTGTCGGGCCAATGGGCAATCGTGGAGTTTGGCGGGAAAATGTTCCGTACAGACGGCATGTCGCTGGTAGAATGGCTGGTGGTTATTGGGACGACCTCTGTCGTGATGTGGATGGGTGAGCTCGCACGCTGGATAGGGCGGAGACGTGACAGGAAAATCATGGGAAAAAATATGAAAATACAGTAGAAAATGGACTTGAGCAATATTAAGAATATTATTTTTGACTTTGGCTGCGTGCTGATCGACCTTGACAAGCAACGTTGTGTTGAAGCCTTTCAGGAAATTGGCGCGGCCGAGATTGCCAAATATGTTGATGAGCAGCGCTCGGAAGACTTGTTTCATGACTTGGAGTTAGGTAAGATCACCGCTGAGGAGTTTTGTGATGAAGCGCGCTGCCGTATTGGGAAAGATGTGTCAAACGAAGACATCTTCGGGGCGTGGAATGCTTTGCTGGCCGGCATACCGTCTTGTCGCCTTCAAAAAATCGTGGCGCTGCGTAAGCGCCATCGGCTTTTCCTGCTCTCGAACACGAATGTCATCCATTGGGAGACATCGGTGAAAAAATATTTCCCTCATGCCGGAAAAGGAGTGGATGATTATTTTGAACACTGCTTTTTGTCGTATGAGATGAACTTGCTCAAACCTCATGCGGAGATTTATTTAAAAGTGCTCGAGAAAGCAGGAATCCGGGCAGAAGAGACACTGTTCATCGACGATTCGGCGCGAAATTGTGAAGGGGCCGAGGCAGTTGGCATCAAAACCTTGAATGTCAGTCATGGCAACCAATGGCTGGAGGTCCTGGATGAGTTACTTTAAAAGCAAGGATGATGAAAACCATTGATTTTGACCAAGAAACATGTCTGACAAGACCTCTTGTTGCCACAATCGGCTTTTTCGACGGCGTACACAAAGGCCATCAGTACCTTATCAATCATGTCGTGCAGCAGGCCGACGAACTTGGCTGTGAGTCGGCGGTCATTACGTTCAGGCAGCATCCAAGACAGGTGTTGGACGCAGACTATTGCCCCAAAGAACTTTCGGATTTTGACGAAAAACAGTTGTTGCTCTCAAAAACAAGGGTCGAAAACGTGATAGCACTGGATTTTGATGAAAGTCTTGCTGCCATGACGGCGCGTGAATTCATGGAAAAAATATTGTATCAAAAATTGTGCGTGCGCCGTCTGTTGATAGGCTATGACAACCGGTTTGGCAAAGACAGGGCGGAAACGTTTGAAGATTATGTGCGCCATGGCCGTGAAATCGGTATTGAGGTTCTTCAAAGCCAACCTTTCGTATTGAACGGCGAAAGGGTCAGCTCTTCGCTAGTCAGGCGTTATTTAGAGGCAGGGGAGATGGAGCTGGCAGCATTCTGTCTGGGCTATCCGTACACGCTGAGGGGAAAAGTGGTGCATGGCGTGAAAAAAGGGCGTGAGATAGGCTTCCCTACCGCCAACTTAGTGCTTGAAGACCAACGGAAACTCATACCCGATAATGGAGTGTATGCCGTGAAAGTGCGGTTGGAAAATAGTTTGGAGATGAAGCATGCCATGATGAACATCGGCACAAGGCCGACGTTTGGAGACAATCGGCGAACCATGGAGGTGCATATCCTTAATTTCTCGGACGACTTATACGGACAGCGCCTGAGCGTCTCTTTCATCCACCGTTTGCGTGAGGAAAAAGCCTTCGAGACAGAGAGTTTGCTCATCGAACAATTGCATGAGGACAAGCGATTAGTAACCGAACAGTTTATAAAGGAACAAGAAAATGACGAATAAGTTTTTGAATGGGGCAAGTCATCCCATCTTTTCAGCGTTGATGTATTTGCTGGCATTCATGGTGCTGCAATTTTTCTGTATGTATGCCGTACTGTATGGCTGGGCTTGGGTAAATGATGCCGACTTCAAGGTCTTGATGGCCCAACAGACGTCGGGGATTGGCAATATGCAAATCGAGCCGTTCATCATCAGCTCAGCCACGAGCTCGTTGTTGACCATCGCCTTGTTTGGACTGTTGAAATGGACTGACACGCCGAGGCCTTACCTCCGCACGCGACCTTGGGCAGTATTGTTTTGGGTAGTGATCCTGACATTGGGAACGATTTTACCTTCAATATGGCTTCAGGAAGTCTTGCAACTGTCTATGCCTGAGAGACTTGAACAACATTTCATGAGGCTGTTGGAGAACCGATGGGGATATTTGGTGCTGGGCATTTTAGCGCCTGTGGTCGAAGAAGTCGTGTTTAGAGGAGCTATTCTCAGGGTTCTTCTGCATTTTTTCCGTCGACAGCGCCACTGGGCCGCCATCGTGGTCTCTGCGCTGTTTTTTGGGTTGATACACATGAACTCCGCACAATTCTTGCATGCCTTTTTGATGGGAATTTTGCTGGGATGGCTTTACTGTCGGTCGGACAGCATCGTGCCGGGAATAGTATTGCACTGGGTGAACAATACCGTTGCCTATGCCAGCTATAAAATCGCACCGCAGCTGGTTGATTTGAAGCTGATAGACATCTTCGGCGGCAGCCAGCGTTCTGTGACTTTGAGCCTTGTTTTCTCGATGATGATCTTTGTCCCGGCGTTGCTTCAATTACACATGAGGATGAAACGATAGGAATGCCAAAGTCG
>ONQK01000054.1 GCA_900319895.1 uncultured Prevotella sp.
CGCAACTCCTTCTCATAAGACCGTTCTATCCCCAATTTCCCGATATAGTCGCCCGGTTGGTAATAGCTGTCTTTTTCGATGTCTGCCGGCGAGACTTCAGCCACGTCGCCTAACACATGTGCTGCATACGGGTATTGGTATTGTCTGATGCTGCGCCTTTGTATGTAAAATCCGGAAAACCGGAACATTTTTTCTTGAAAAACGCTAAACTCCTTGTCGGAGAGCTGGCTCATGAACAATTGCTGCGTAAATTTCGAGTAACCGGGATTTTTCGAGCGATCCTTGATGTCATTCATACGGCGGACAAAAAAGTCTTTCGTAATGCCCAAAGACCGGCAAAAGTCGAGCGTGTCGAGCCGCCCGCCCACTTCATTCATGACGACCATTATGTCATAGGCAGGTTGATTGTAAACCAAGAGGTTGCCGTTGCGGTCGGTGATGACGCCACGCGAGGGGTATTCCACTCGTTTGAGAAATGCGTTACTGTCTGCACTTTTGCGGTAGTCATCACTCATGATCTGGAGTAGAAAAAGACGGATAATATAGATGATGACGATAACCACGGCTACGCCACCTATCACAAAACGTCTGTTTTCTAGTCCAAAGTCCTTCATCACCTGCTTTCGCTATACTTGAAATACTGCCAAATGCTAATGTCTTCTCACATTTTCTATCGCTAAAATGAGCACAATGGTCAGTGCCATGCTGCCGAATACCGTCGCCAGCCACTGCTGCCAATTGAAGAAGTTAAATGCCTCCAATGCGTAAAACAACAGCATGTACAGAGCGACCAAGATGACCGTATAGTAAGAGAAGGATGCCACACCAAGCGTTTTCATCGATGGTTGCAGGTCTTCTGGCGCATCGCGTGGCACAAAGAGCTTCAACAAACTGGGTTGGATGAACCCCAAGAATGTCATGGAAGCGGTCGCCAGCCCAGGTGTGTTGGAAAAAGAATCGACCACAAGTCCCATGAAGAAACACCAAATCAGCACGCCCCAATGTGGGTAATTGCGCCGAAAGAGCAATACCATGTAGACATAGAGCAAAGGCGTCGCGAATGAAAAGAGGTGGATGCGGTTGAGCACCAGGGCTTGGGCCAGGCATAAAAGGGCAAAACCCAGGATTCGTTTGAACAATGTCTTACTCATGATGCTTGTTTGGGTTTTAATGAGTCTTGAACGGTTCGCAAGAGTTCGAGTTGTTCCTCTCTATTCTCATCATCAATGACAAAAACATCTCGTAAATTGCCAAAGTCGGTTGACAATTTCACTTGAAGACGGTATGAAAGCGCGTCTTTGGAATTATAGACATGCTGTATCTTCCCCACCAGGATGCCTGGCGGGAACACTGAAGAATATCCGCTGGTCACCACATGGTCGCCGATGCGAAAATGCGCATGGCGAGGGATGTCGTCCACATAAGCTATGTCTGTGGCACCGCCCGTCCAGTGCAAATAGCCGAAATAGCCGTGTCTCTGTATCTTGCAACTGATGTTTGATTTTGAATTGAGCACGGGGATCACTACTGAATAATGACTTGAGCACAAATATACAATACCCACCACGCCGCTGCCGCAAATCACGCCCATGTCCCTTCGCACACCGTCTTTCGTGCCTTTGTCGATAGTAATGAAGTTATCGCGCAAATGAACTGAATTACTGACCACTTTTGCGGGAATCTGCCGATAAGTGGGCTGTGCGGGGAAGGCTTTCATCTTTTTCGCCCTAAGCCCTTGCCGCTTGTCTATCAATTGCTCAGAAAGCGCGTCAATCCGCCTGGTAAGCAGAATATTTTGTTGCGCCAAGCGTTCATTTTGTTGAGAAAGTTTGAAATACGACGACACATGCGACTCTACCTCGTAAACTTTTCCCATCACGACATTGGCAGAGCTAAACCAGACACTGCTCTGGTAGCTGTTATATTGGAACAGCAGGACAAAGCTGATGATTTCCAGCAATAAAAACAGGAACCAATGATGATATTTGGCAAAAAACTCTAAGAGATTACGCATGTGAAACCGATTTTCCTTGAAATGAAAACACGCATTGAGCATAAAAACACCTGTCATACAGTGTTTCATGCCCAATGCGACTTGCCGTTCCTATCTCATCAAAAACGAGAATCGGTCGACGTTCTTCAATGCAATTCCTGCACCTTTGGCCACACTATGCAAGGGGTCTTCGGCCACATGGAATTGAATGTTTATCTTGTCGGTCAGACGCCTGCCCAAACCGCGCAACAGCGCACCGCCACCCGTGAGGTAAATGCCATTTTTCACGATGTCGGCATACAATTCCGGCGGCGTGTTCTCCAATGCACTCAGCACTGCGGTCTCGATGCGCGCCACCGTCCTGTCGATGCAATGGGCTATTTCCTGATAGCAGATGGGGATGCTCATCGGCAGGGCCGTAATCTTATTCGGGCCTGCCACCTCAAAATCCTCCGGAGCCTCGTCGCCTAGGTCGGACAAAGCGGAACCGACGTTGATCTTGATGCGCTCCGCCATTCGCTCACTAACTTTCATGTTGTGCTGACGGCTCATATAGTCTTGAATGTCCCTGGTCAAATCATCACCAGCCACCTTGATGGAGTTGTTGGAGACGATCCCGCCCAGAGAGATTACGGCAATTTCAGTCGTTCCACCGCCAATGTCGACAATCATATTGCCCTCCGGCGCCTCTACGTCGATACCGATGCCAATTGCTGCTGCCATCGGCTCAAAAATCAAGTACACATCGCGCCCGTCGGCGTGTTCGGCCGAATCGCGCACGGCACGCAACTCCACTTCCGTACTGCCAGAGGGCACGCCGATAACCATACGCAGGGAGGGCGAGAACAGACGGTTGCCCGAATGCACCATTTTGATCAGTCCGCGCATCATTTGCTCGCACGCCGTAAAGTCGGCAATCACGCCGTCGCGCAGAGGGCGGACGGTACGAATGTTGTCGTGCGTCTTTTCATACATCATTTTTGCGCGCTCACCAACGGCAATCATCTTATCCGTGCGGCGGTCCAGCGCGACAACAGAAGGCTCGTCCACCACAATCTTGTCATCACTGATGATGATCGTATTGGCAGTGCCGAGATCCATTGCTATTTCTTGGATAAAAGAAAAAAATCCCATGTCAATTTCTATTTGTTCTTTATTTTTTATCGTTTGTCATCGTCCAACAAGCCCAACCGGAACACTTTTTCGCATCAAGCACTACTGCTCAAACCAAGTGTGGATAGCCGTGTCGTAATGGCTGCTCACGCCAAAGGCATACTTGGCAAAAGCCTTCCGGTCGTCCAGGTCTGTCGTACCACCTTTTTTATTGAGCAATTCCAACAGCAGGGGGTATTCTGCCTTGCTGGGAACAATCACCACGTCGCGGAAATTTTTTGCGCCTGCACGAATGAGTGAAATACCGCCGATGTCTATCTTTTCAATGATGTCGGCTTCTGAGGCGCCGCTTGCCACAGTGTCTTCAAAAGGATACAGGTCTACGATTACCAAGTCTATCGGCGGGATTTCATATTCCAGCACCTGGCTTTTGTCGCCTTCATGCTCACGGCGCGCCAAGATTCCGCCAAAGACCTTCGGATGAAGAGTCTTCACCCTGCCGCCCAAGATAGAGGGATAGCCGGTCACGCTTTCCACGCTCTGGCAGGCAAACCCCTGTTCTTCGATGAATTGCTGGGTTCCGCCTGTTGACAAGAACTGTACGCCCAGTTCGTTCAAACGTTTTAAAATTGCATCTAATCCGTCCTTATGATAGACAGAAATCAAAGCTGTTCGGATGGTTCTTACTTCTGACATACTTAATTTATTTTATAAATTAGAGTGTGCAAAGTTACAAAAAACACACGAATAGCTCACATTTTTTGCTGTTTTTTTGTTGAGTTTCCTGGTTTTTTTTCACCACAGCATCGCAATTGGACATTTTTCACTCTTTTTATGTTAAAATCCGAGATCTTGCCAAACGATTAGTCTTTCAACGAATAGGTCACTGTTGTCACCACACGCACTTTCTTGATGAACGGCGTATTAGAGTCTCGGTCTTCAATGGAAAATTGCCCTTGGTCAGCATTGACAATCTTGTCCAGCTTGGAATGGCTGTTCTCGGCAAACTGCGCCGCCGTCTTTTCGGCATTGGCTATTGCCTCCTCCATCATCTTGGGCTTCATGTCCTTGAATGAGACGTACTCGTATTTTATCGGATTGTCGTATCTGCCGGCAACCACGGCCACGCCCTCTTTGAGCAATTCGCCCTGCCGCGCGATGATGGAACGCACCAGCTTCACGTTTTTCGAGGTAACCGTGATGATGGAAGTGATGTTGTAGCGATATTCACGGCGATTGTCCGAATACTCATTTGCGTTAAGGTCGATAACAACAGGCGCATCGATGGTAATCTCATCTTGCTTGATTCCATTTTTGAGCAAAAAGCTTTTTATCTTCGTCTCTGTTGCAGCAATGCGATTGTAGAGTTCCGGCAGGTGATTGCCAAGTTCCTTGGAGAGGATGGGCCAGGTCACCTTGTCCGCCTCAACCTCACGCTCAGAAAGTCCTTTCACACTCACTTTACGATCCTTGTTCGCAATATTGTCTATGCCGCCTTTGATGCAAAGGCCGAGCGCCAACAAGCCTATGGACAGGACAAAGGCACTCGCCAACGTGGTCTTCTTCATATGTTTTCATGTTAATAATTACTCTGCAAATATATAAAAAATGCGGCAAAAAACATAAAAATGCGGCAAAAAAACATCATTTCCCGCAACAAATCGTATTTTCCCAGCAAACGTCTTAGGCCCAAGAAGGGTTTCGCGGCCGGTTGGAGCGGAAGAGGCTCGTGCCGTTGGCCTACAAAAAAAGACGGTGAAAACTTTTTCACCACCCAAGTTCAACATTCCGTCGCGCCCATTGCCAGGCCATCCCTTCTTTTCGATGCAGGCGATCCTCTATCTACAAAGGGGCGAGAAGCACAAAAGGCAGTTGAACCTCAACCACCTTTTGTGCTTCCGTAGCGGGAGCCGGGATTGAACCGGCGACCTCATGATTATGAATCATGCGCTCTAACCAGCTGAGCTATCCCGCCATCAAAACTGAATTGCGGTGCAAAAGTAATACAAACTTTTGAAATAACAAAAATATTTTGCTTTTTTCTTCATTTCTTTAAGAAATTTATTACTTTTGCAGCTATAATTTATCACAATTACTCCAAAACCATGAAAAAAGAGAGGATACAAATAGAGCACAAACTACACTCCAATTCAGAAAACATCATCTGGTCGCTGCTCAGCACCGCGGCAGGCATGCAAAAATGGATTGCCGACGAAGTGAACGACAAAAGTCACCACATGTGGGAATTTACCTGGGGAGATAAACAGAGCCAGCACGAGACCCGCAACGCGAAAATACTTCAAATGCAAAAAAACGACTTCATCCGCTTCAAATGGGAAGACGAAACCGACGAGAACGCATACATTGAGCTGAAAATGAACCGGACGGAGCTGACCAACGACTACATCCTAACCATCACCGACCATGCCTTGCCCGAAGACGTCAACAGCATCGAAAGCCTATGGGGCGACAATCTTGCAAGGCTGCATCAATCCACCGGGCTATAACAAGCCCTAAGAACATCGCCGCCACGCCTTGCCGCATGCACCAAAGAGAGCGCGAAAGAACCTCTTACCTTAAATAAAAATAGTAAAAAAAGAAAGATTCTATAAATTTTGTGCTATTTTTGCAGTCTGTAAGAGATCTTACTCTGTTGCAACAAATACACAACGATGCGCATCAAAAAGTTAGACATCTTTATTGCAAAGCAATTTGGGCTGCTTTTCGCCGGGACATTCTTCATCTGCCTGTTCGTGCTGATGATGCAATTCCTGTGGAAATACGTCGACGACCTCATCGGCAAAGGGCTCTCGCTTGACGTCCTGGCACAATTCTTCTGGTATATGGGACTTCTGCTCATACCACAGGCCTTGCCGCTCACACTTTTGCTCTCCTCGCTCATAGCCTTCGGGAATTTGGGCGAGAGCAGCGAGCTGACCGCCATCAAGGCCGCCGGCGTGTCGTTGTTGCAATCCCTCAAGCCGCTGATCGTCATCGCCGTCATTGTCACCTTGGGCTCTTTTTATTTCCAGGAAGTCGTCGGCCCCAGCGCCAACAGGCAGTTTGGACAACTTTTACTGTCGATGCGCCAAAAAAATCCAGAGCTGGAGATTCCCGAAGGCGTTTTTTACAGCGGAATACCCAACTGCAACATCTATGTCCATCATAAAGACATGGAAACCGGCATGCTCTACGGCATCATGATCTATCGCATGAACAACAGCTATCAAGACGCGGCCATCATCCTCGCCGACTCCGGCATGTTGCAGTCAACGGCCGAGAAGAAACACCTCGTGCTCACGCTACACAACGGAGAATGGTTTGAAAACATGAAAAGCGGGGAAATCGGCCAAACCGCCAACATCCCTTATCGGAGGGAAGCCTTTATCAACAAGAAAATCGTGCTCGATTTTGACGGCGACTTCAACCTGGCGGATGCCAGCAGCTTCTCTAGCAGCGCCAAGACCAAAAGCCTGCGAAGCATCACCCAAGACATCGACTCGCTAACACATTATTACGACAGTATCGGACGAAGATACTACGAAGACGCCAAAACCATACACTACAACATACGACCCGTCGCTAAAAACGCCCCCCAAACACAACTAGCCAGCACAAGAACAACCCATCCCGACTCCGTGTTTGACAAAAAAAGCAACAGCGAGAAACTGCAGGTCATCAACCAGACACGTGAAAAGCTGAACAACATCAAAACCGATTTCGAGTTCAAGGCACTCATCACCTCCGACGGCGACAGGATCATCAGGCAACATAAAATCGAGGCCATCAACAAGTTCACGCTAGCACTCTCGTGCCTCATTTTCTTCTTCATCGGCGCACCGCTAGGAGCCATCATCAGGAAAGGCGGGCTAGGCATTCCCGTCATCATCTCGGTCATCGTCTTCATCATCTATTACATCCTCGACAACACGGGGTCGCGCATGGCAAGAGGCGGCATGTGGACCATCGGGTTCGGCAAAGGTCTCGCGCCCGCCGTACTCATCCCCCTTGCAGCCTTTTTCACTTACAAGGCCAACAACGACTCGGTTGTGTTCAACATGGATCTCTACAAAAGCCTGTTGGCAAAAATGCTGGGCATACGCTCCAAACGGCACATCTTCGGCAAGGAAGTCATCATCAACGACCCCGATTATGCCAAAGACCTGGAACGATTACGGGATGTCAGCGAAAAATCATTACTCTATGAGCAACGGCACCAGCTGCTGTCCGCCCCCAACCCCATCAGTGCATTCTTCAAATACGAGCCCGACAATGAGGTAGAAAGAATGGTACACACCCTGGAAGCCGCCATTGAAGACCTTTCCAACACAAAAGACAAGCACATCTTGCACCAACTGAACAACTATCCCGTCGTCTCGGCCAAAGCACATACCAGGCCCTTTGAAAAACGATGGATGAACACCCTTCTCCCCATCATCCTGCCGCTGGGCGTCTTTCTCTATTGCAGAATGTGGCTCTTCCGCATGCGGCTGCTCAAAGACCTGCACAACATCAGAGACATCAACGAGAAGATTGGCGCACAAATCAACAAACAGATCAATAAAAACCAATAAATACAAGACAAAATGGAAAATAAGCAATTCAAGTTAAGCAGCATAGAAGATGCTATCAAAGATTTCAAAGACGGGAAATTCGTCATCGTCGTCGATGACGAAGACCGTGAAAACGAGGGCGACCTCATCATTGCTGCTGAAAAAATAACGCCAGAGAAGGTCAATTTCATGCTCAAAAACGCAAGGGGCGTGCTGTGCACCCCCATCACACTGAGCCGATGCAAAGAACTCAACCTCCCCCATCAAGTAAGCGACAACACCTCCATGCTAGGCACGCCCTTCACCGTAACCATCGACAAAATCGAGGGCTGCACCACAGGCGTTTCCACGCACGACAGAGCCGCAACCATCAAAGCGCTGGCAGACCCGGACGCCACCCCGTCGACCTTCGGCAGACCCGGCCACATCAACCCTCTTTATGCACAAGAGAACGGCGTACTGGAGCGCAGCGGACATACCGAGGCAACCATTGACCTCTGCCGGATGGCAGGCCTCTACCCGGCCGGCGCACTGATGGAAATCATGAACGACGACGGCAGCATGGCAAGAATGCCCGAGCTCATAAAAATGGCACAAGAATGGGACATGAAAATCATCACCATCAAAGACATGATTGCCTACAGGCTGAAGAAGGAATCAATGATTGAGGTGGGCGAGAAGGTAGAGATGCCAACAACATTCGGCAAGTTCCAGCTCATCCCCTTCAAGCAAAAAAACGGCGGACAAGAGCACATGGCACTCATCAAGGGCACATGGGGCGAAGACGAGCCGATCTTAGTGCGCGTACACTCCTCATGCGCCACAGGCGACATACTCGGAAGCATGCGCTGCGACTGCGGCGAGCAGCTCCACAAGTCACTGCAAATGATAGAAAACGAGGGCAAAGGCGTGCTCATCTACATGCAGCAAGAGGGAAGAGGCATAGGGCTCATGAACAAAATCGCGGCCTACAAGCTGCAACAAGAAGGACTTGACACCGTAGATGCCAACATACACCTGGGCTTCAAGCCCGACGAACGCGACTACGGATGCGGCGCGCAAATGCTCAGGCACCTAGGTGTGCACAAGATGAAGCTCATCACCAACAACCCCGTCAAAAGAGTTGGCCTGGAGGCCTTCGGGCTAGAAGTAGTCGAGAACATCCCCATCGAGATCTCACCCAACAAGTACG
Source organism: uncultured Prevotella sp. (assembly GCA_900319895.1). Lineage (GTDB taxonomy): Bacteria > Bacteroidota > Bacteroidia > Bacteroidales > Bacteroidaceae > Prevotella. The sequence continues at coordinate 8,852 of ONQK01000054.1, forward strand.
ACTACAAATATCTCAAAACAAAAAAAGACAAAATGGGGCACAATTTACATCTTGACTAAAACCCTATATATTAAATAAGGTAAAAGAAAGAACAGGCATCCTCTTTCACAAAACAGAAAAGAGCTGCCTGTTTTTTTCGTGCAACAACACAAAAACACCCAATTTTTTCAAATAAATCATAAATAATCTACATTTTTTTTCGTTTGAAAAAAATAAATTCATTATTTTTGTGCGCTAAATATTTATAAAAACGACATGAAACAATTATCTGACAGACTAAATCGTCTTGCCCCATCTGCGACATTGGCCATGTCGCAAAAAAGCAGCGAGATGAAGGCACAAGGTATTGACGTCATCAACATGAGCGTTGGAGAACCGGATTTCAACACACCTAACAACATCAAAGAAGCAGCGCACGAGGCCATTGACAACAACTACTCGCGCTACTCCCCCGTGCCAGGCTATCCGGAGTTGAGAAAAGCCATCAGCGAAAAACTTGCGCGCGAGAACCAACTGAGCTACTCTCCCGCAGAGATTCTAGTGTCAAATGGAGCCAAACAAAGCGTATGCAACACGGTAATGGCACTGGTCAACCCGGGCGAGGAAGTCATCATCCCCACCCCATACTGGGTCAGCTATCCGCAGATGGCACTGTTGGCAGGTGGGACACCCGTGTACATTAATGCCGGATTTGAACAGAACTTCAAAATAACCCCACAACAACTTGAAGCAGCCATCACACCCAAGACCAAGCTGCTCATCTTGTGTTCACCAAGCAACCCGACTGGCAGCGTCTATTCAAGGGAAGAGCTCCAAGGGCTTGCAGAGGTCATTCTGCGGCACGAGGACATGTACGTCGTAGCCGACGAAATCTACGAGCACATCAACTACGTCGGCCGCCATGAGAGCATCGCACAATTTGAAGGCATGAAAGAACGCACCATCATCGTCAACGGTGTGTCAAAAGCATACGCCATGACGGGCTGGCGCATCGGATACATCGCCGCGCCAGAATGGATTGTGAAGGGATGCAACAAACTGCAAGGGCAATACACCAGCGGGCCATGCTCCGTCAGCCAAAAAGCCGCAGAGGCCGCATACGTACAAAGCCAAGAATGCGTTGAGGACATGAGAAAAGCCTTTGAGCGCCGCAGAAACCTGATTGTCGAGTTAGCCAAAGACATACCCGGCCTGGAGGTCAACAAACCCGAGGGCGCATTCTACTTGTTCCCCAAATGCAGCAATTTCTACGGGAAAACCGACGGCAAACGGACAATAAACTCGTCAAGCGACCTTGCCATGTACTTGCTTGAGGAAGGGCACGTTGCCACTGTCGGCGGCGACGCCTTTGGCGACCCCGAATGCATCAGGATGAGCTATGCAACCAGCGATGACAACATCAAAGAGGCCATGAGGCGCATCAAAGAGGCATTGGCGAAGCTACACTAAAAAGAAATATGCAACAGTTACAAAATGAATCAAAAAACACAAAAAATGAAACAAAACAACACAGATTCTGTTAAAAGCATTTAATAAATGGTGTTTTTTAAAATATTTTATTAACTTTGCACGTTATAAAAAATGAAACGAAACAAATCAATTTAAATTAATCAATAACTTAAAATCAAAAAACAATTATGGCAACAACAACAAAAACAGCAAGCCCTAAAAAAAGCCAGGGCTTTCAGGGAGTTCAAGGTGCAATTTGGATCATCATCGCATGCTTCATCTTAGCAGTTCTCTTCTTCCAGTTTGTATTAGGCAATCCAGCAAACTTCGTTGATGGCGACCCCAACAACCATGTGAAAGACGGCAACCTGCTCGGTCTGATTTACAAGGGAGGATATGTCGTTCCTGTCATCATCACATTGCTTTTCTCAGTAGTTGCATTGAGCATCGAGCGCTGGTTGGCAATCCGCACAGCCTTCGGTAAAGGGAAACTGCCTAAATTCGTTTCCAACATCAAGGCTGCCCTGGCTGCAGGCGACTTTGCCAAGGCACAGAAGCTCTGTGACGACCAAAGAGGAACTGTTGCCAACGTAGTTGGCGCATCATTGGCTACATACAAGGAGATGGAAAATACCACTGGCATGAAAAAAGCACAGAAAATCGCAAAAATCCAGCAGGCACACGAAGAAGCTACACAGCTTGAGATGCCTACACTCCAAATGAACATGCCTATCATCGGTACAATCGTTACCCTGGGTACACTTACCGCTCTTTTCGGTACTGTGGTTGGTATGATCCGTTCATTCGCAGCGTTGGCAGCCGGCGGCGGCGGCGACTCACTCGCCCTCTCACAAGGTATTTCAGAGGCATTGGTGAACACCGCATCAGGTATTTTGACCTCTTGGGGTGCCGTTATCGCCTACAACTACTATACAAACAAGATCGACAAACTGACATACGCTCTCGACGAAGTTGGTTACACACTTGCCCAGACTTACGAAGCAAACCACACAGAAGAGGTTTAATTTTTGCTAACCCTTATTAAAAACTTATCACTATGGGTAAAGTAAAAATTAAGAAGAGCGACGTCTGGATAGACATGACCCCGATGTCTGACGTGATGGTCCTCTTGCTGACTTTCTTCATGATGACATCAACATTCGTGAAGAACGAGGCAGTCAAGGTCGTCACCCCAATGTCAGTCTCGGAGATCAAAGTTCCAGAAAACAATGTCATGACTCTTCTTGTTGACAAACAAGGCAGGATTTTTGCGGGCATGGACACACCAGCCAAGCAACAGACACTGCTTGAAGATATGGCGGCCAAGTACGGCGTGTCACTGTCACAAGAAGCGCTTGAGGTCGGACGCGCCTCCGCCAACATCGGCGTAGCGATGAAAGACCTAGTATTACTACTCAGCCAGCCCGCTGAAAAGGTCAACGAGTTCCAGCAAACCCGCGGTATTCCCACCGACAGCGTTGAAGGCGGCATGAGCGAATTCCAGGACTGGGTTGCAGCAGCCTACGAAGCCAATGGAGAAGACATGAAACTTGCCATCAAGGCAGACCAAGGCACTCCATACAAAGTCATCAAGAAAATGATGTCTGAGCTTCAGGACATGAACCGCAACCGCTACTTCCTCATCACATCATACAAAACTAATTCGGAGGACTAAAACATGGCAAAGAAAAAAGAAAGCAAGCAAAGAAAAATGGATGTCCGCGTCGACTTTACGCCGATGGTGGATATGATGATGCTTCTTATCACTTTCTTCATGCTCTGTACTTCATTGGCTAAGCCACAGACCATGAACCTGACCATGCCAAGTAACGATAAGAACATCTCTGATGAGGAAAGAAACGCAGCAAAAGAGTCACAAACCATAACCATGTATGTGGCAGGGAACAACAAGATCTACTACGTCAAAGGTATTGTGAACCACGAAGACCCCAATTGCCTGAAAGAAACAACTTGGGGGAAGGACGGTATCCGAAAAATACTCATTGAGCACGATGTAGACGGCATCTCCCCCGTGGCAGAAATCATGGCGGCAAAGGCAAAACTGGATGCTAAAAAGCTGGAAAACCCCAGCCAATACCCAGACACAACCTACAACAGCGAACTCGCAAAAATCAAACGCGGAGAGCTGGAAGACGGCGAGAAAGTGCCTGCCATGACCATCATCATCAAATGTACAGACGACTCAACCTACAAGAACATGGTTGACGCACTTGATGAGATGACCATTTGCAGCATTGGAACATACGTCATCGACAAAGTTAACGAAGATGACGAGAACCTTCTCAGAAAACGTGGTATTTTAAAGTAATCACTAACATTTAAAAAACAAGACAATGGCAAAAGTAGATTTATTTGATTCCCAATGGGTTGACATGGTCTTTGAAGGAAAGAACCAAGCATATGGAGCTTATGTGCTTCGTAAAGGCACATCAAAGCGAAATATCATGTCTCTCCTGATAGTGATTGCAGCAGGTATTCTCGCTTTCATCGGACTCAACATCGTCAGAACCATTCAGGCCAACCGCTCGGTGGAAAACCTTGAAGTCGTAGAAGTCGCTTCCATCAAGGAAAAGAAACAAGCCAAGAAGTTGGAAGAAGAAGTGAAGAAGATTGAGCCGGAGAAAATCGTTGAAAAAGTCAAGAGCTCCATCAAATTTACCGCTCCCGTCGTTAAAAAAGACAATGAGGTAAAAGAAGAAGACGTGATTGACCTGGAAAAGATTGAGAAAACCAATACCACCATCGGCGCTTTCACCGTAGAAGGCAACGATGAAGTGGGCGGCGAGATCCTCAAAGCCAAAGAAGAAATTGCAGCACCAGAACCTCCAAAAGACGAGCACAAAGTCTTCGAAGTCGTAGAACAGATGCCGTCCTTCCCCGGAGGCGAAGCAGCACTGACAGCATTCCTTAGCAGCAATACAAAATATCCTGAAATTGCATTGGAAAACAATATTCAAGGACGTGTTGTTGTAAAATTCATCGTAGAGAAAAACGGTTCGATAACAGACGTACATGTTGTCAAATCAGTTGACCCCTCACTCGACAAAGAAGCTGTCCGCGTGGTAAAATCAATGCCGAAATGGACCCCAGGTAAACAAAACGGACAAGCTGTCCGCGTACAATACATGGTGCCGGTAACATTTAAGCTGCAATAAATGAAGAGAATTTCATTTTATCACATTGCCTTGATGCTCTTGATAGGAAGTTGCAAAACTTCCTATCAAGAAGCGTCAGCGCAAAAACGACAAAAAGGCATCATTTACGAAACCGTAGAGCAAATGCCATCATTCCCTGGTGGTGAAGCCTCATTGCAAGCATACCTTAGCAACAACATAGAATATCCTGACATCGCACTGAAGAACAATGTCCAAGGGCGCGTTGAAGTACTATTCGTCGTAGAGAAAAACGGTTCAGTAAGAGACGTACATGTCGACAGACCCGTTGACCCCTTACTCGAAGAAGAAGCCATCCGCGTGGTAAAGTCCATGCGGAAATGGATACCAGGAAGACTCAACGGAGAACCTGTTCGTGTACGATACATGCTGCCGATCACGTTTAAACTACAATAAGATGAGAAAAATTTCATTCCATAACATTCTCTTGATGCTCTTGTTGGGGTGTCTCACTTTTTCTATTCAAGAAGCCTCAGCTCAAACACAAGAAGAGGAACCCGTCTTCGAGATCGCAGAAATAATGCCATTTTTCAAAGGAGGCGACCCAGCAATGAAGGCATACCTCAGCAGCAAAACAGAATATCCTGAAATTGCAAAAAAGAAAAAGATTGAAGGACGTGTTATTGTAAAATTCATCGTAGAGAAAGACGGTTCACTAACAGACGTACATGTCGTCAAATCAGTAGACCCCTCACTTGACGAAGAAGCCGTCCGCGTGGTAAGATCAATGCCGAAGTGGACACCTGGAAAACGACTCAACGGAAAACCTGTTCGCGTACAATACTTGCTGCCGGTCACGTTTAAGTTGTAATTGTAATGAAAAAACTGTATAATAATATAATGAGGAGAATTTCATTCTATAGCATTGCCTTGATGCTTTTGTTGGGAAGCCTTACAACTTCTTTTCAAAAAGCGTCAGCGCAAACACAGGAAAAAGACGTCATCTTCATAATCCCAGAACAGATGCCATCTTTCCCGGGCGGTGAAGCCGCAGCAATAGAATACCTCAACAACAATGCAAGACACCCTGAAAATACAAAAAAGAAAAAAATTCAAGGACACGTTTTCGCAAATTTCGACGTAGAGAAAGACGGTTCAATAGAGGACGTACATGTTCTCCAATCAACAGCCCCCCTCACTTGCAGAGGAAATCATCCGAGTGATAAAATCAATGCCACAATGGACACCTGGCAGACAAAACGGACAAACTGTTCGTGTACGGCTTATAGTAGCCGCGACATTCACTAAAAAGCGTATTCATTTCACCCTTTAATGAGAAGATTTATATTCTATAGTTTGACTTTGACACTCTTGTTAGGAAGTATGATGACTTCTTGCCATGAAAAGACAAAAAAGAGCGGTAGAACTGACACGCCAACGTCGGGAATGATAGAATTCGCTGCCGATGAAAGCTTCAGCCCCATTATCGATGAAGAACTGCAAGTTTTTGAGGCAGCCTATCCCAAAGCAAAACTGACACCCATCTACACAGATGAGATCGAGGCCATCAACATGCTGCTCAGCGACAGCGTCCACTTGGTCATTATTTCCAGAAAATTCTCAAAAGAGGAATACGACCACCTCAAGGCAAAAGACCGGCAGCCCGTGGCAATCCCGATTGCATACGATGGACTGGCACTGATTTGCAACAATCAAAACACCGATACCTGCATTGCTGCAAAAGACGTAAAACGAATTTTGCGCGGCGAAGTAAAAACATGGGATGAGATCCACCCCAACTCAAAAAGAGGCGAAATCTGGGTATGTTTCGACAACAAGAGCTCAAGCACAGTACACTACTGTATCGACTCACTGCTCAACGGCGAACCCATCAACAGCCCCAACATCTTTGCCGCCCAGACGAGCAAAGAAGTCATCGAATATGTAGAGAACACCCCAAATGCCATCGGCATCATCGGGAGCAATTGGTTGAACGATAAACGCGACACCACCAATACAACCTTCAAAAGAAACATCAGAGTCATGTCGGTGAGCAAAAACGATCAAGCCACAGAGATGAACAGTTGGAAACCCTACCAAGCATGGCTGCTCAATGACAGATACCCATTTGTCAGGACCATCTACGCCCTTCTGAATGACCCAAGAAGAGGGCTGCCCTGGAGCTTTGCCCACTTTTTGGAAAACCCTAAGGGGCAACTCATCATTTTCAAGTCAGGATTACTACCTGTAAAAGGAAATGTAGTCATCAGAGATGTCAAGGTCAATGACAAAAATTAATAACCGAACATTTAACTTTTAACAATAAAGAAAATCAAAAGTATTAAGTATTAATCCTAAAAAAATAAGAATTATGAAGACAACAAAATATTTATTCGCAGGGCTTTTGATGCTCTCTGTAAGCACACAGTCTTTCGCACAAGATGCAAAAAAAGTAGACGAGCTTACTAAAATCATCGCAGAAAACAAGAACAATCCAGCCGCGACAAAGGCTGTAGTGAAGAACTACATGAAATTGAACAAAAAAGATGCCGTCGCCGTGGCTGCGCTCGGCAAGGCTTTTTTGAACCTCGATGACATGACAAACGCCACCGAGTACGCCAACCTGGCAATCAAGGCCAACAAGCACCATGCAGCAGGCTACTTGCTGAGGGGCGACATCGCCGTAGCCAAGGACAATGGTGGAGAAGCAGCTACATGGTACCAAAACGCCATGTTGATGGCACCCAACACGCCAGAAGGCTACATCAAGTACGCCCGCATTTACCAGAAAGTCGACGCAGAAGGTGCCGTAGCAACCCTCGAAAAACTGCGTACCATCGACCCCAATTATTTGGTTGACGCAGAGATTGGCTACATGTACTCTAAAAACGGACAACTTCAAAAAGCAGTTGAGGCATACGACAAGGTGCGCAACATCGAAAGCATGGAAAACTACATGATTTCTGACTACGCCTCTTCGTCAATGATTCTCGGCCAGACAGAAAAGAGCCTCAAAGTAGCCCTCGCAGGTGTCAACAAAGCGCCACGCAATGCAGGCTTCAACCGCATCGCCTTCTACGATTATACCGACTTGAAGGATTACGACAATGCACTACTTTTTGCCAATAACCTGTTCAACAACTCCGACAGCGTAAAGGTATTGCCTTCCGACTACAAATACTACGCACATGCCCTAAAAGGCGCTGGAAGACATGAAGAAGCCATCCAAAACTTCCTCAAGGTATACGAACTCGACAACAACGAGAAAGAGGCGTTGAAACTGGTTTCCGACGTCTATCGCGAGCAAAAAGACTATCCGAAAGCCCTGGAATACTACAATCAATATTTCAACGCTGTAAGTCCAAAAAGAGCCAGCGACTTCACCGCACTGGCACGCATTTACATGGACCAAGCTGAGAATGCGACAGATGACGCTGGCAAAAAAGAAGCACTGCTCAATGCAGACAAGGTATATTCAGATTTGGCAGAAGCAATGCCCAACAATTTGGACTACGCAACTTACAACCGTGCGCATGTGTATTACATGCTCAATCCTGACATGAAAATCGGCGCGGCAAAACCATATTACGAAAAATATGCAGAGCTGCTAGAGGCTAAAACAGAAAGAAGCAATGCCGAAAACAGCACATTGGCCGAGGCATACAACTATTTGGCTGTTCACTACATTCAGAACAACAACGTTCAAATGGCAAAAGTGTACGCCGCAAAACTGCAAGAACTGCGTCCAGACGACGATACAGCCGCAAAGATCCTAAGCATCAAATAATGCTTGAATAAGATATTGATCGTACAATTCAAAGGAGAGGAAATGCCTATTCTCAGGCATTTCCTCTCCTTTTATGCAATCACATCCTTCCCATTGTCATTCTAAACAAAAATTTCTGTTAAATACACCTGTTTTTTTGTGGGGAATATGTGTTTTTTATTCATTTTACAACAAAAAAGAACATTTATTCGACAAACATTTGTTTTTTTTATTTAATTTCATTATCTTTGCAAAACATATATAACTTTTTTACATAAAAGTATATCCAAATGGCGTTTCAACGATATGATTCTCCACTCAAAATATAAAAAATAAATTAATATTAACCTGTGGGCAGACCACACAAAAAAATTACAGTATGAAGTACTCAAAAGTTTTTTTCCCATGCCTCCTGCTGGTGGGATTAATCAGTTCATGTTCTCAGGATGACGTGATAGACAGCAGAGAAGAAGTCAAAGAAAACACTGAAGTTACCAATCCCGACGAGATTAAAACTTGTTTGGAAAAACTTGACTTGCCCAAAGGCGTTAGACGCGTTAGCGAAAAGAATGACCCAAACGATGGCATTCCCATTGCAGTGGGTGAAGAGGAAGTGACCCAAGAACCCGAAGAGCTGGACGGAATACCAGGCTACTGGATTACAAGCTCCAGACGCTATCGCATGTCGCAAGTCTATGACGAGGCCATACTTTTCGACCCCACCATCGACATGCTTTATCCTGGATGTGCACTGCGGGGCAACAGCATTGCCGACGGGACATACGCCATGCTGACCGATTATGAGCTGGGCGACATTTCGTTTTCTATCAACTTAGTACCCAATAACCCCATAGACAACGAAAAAATATCGAGAACTATTCCGAACATCCGTAAAAGTGACTATCAAAAAGTGCTCAACGAATGGTCAGACATAGATTTCAAGGAAAATGCTGTCACAACGTTAGAGTCTATTGAACGAATCACTTCCCAAAGTGAACTCGTCACCAAGCTCGGTGCCACCGTACGCACCTCCGCCGTTGATGCGGCCATGAACTTCAACTTCAACTTCACCAAAAAGAAGAACCATATCTTGGCAAAAATCATCCAGAAGGGATTCTCTGTCTCCACGGATGCCCCAAGAAATACACCAACCATCTTCAAAAAAGTAGACACCAAGTACCTCGAAGGCGTGCAACCGGTTTATGTGTCCAACATTAACTATGGTCGCATTCTCTACTTGTGTATTGATACAGACGAAAAAGTTGAAGACGTCAACGCTGCCCTGAATTTTGCAATTCATCACTTGGAAGTTCCACTGGAATTATATATCAAATACATGAACATCCTGTCAAGTAGCGACATCCACATCACGATGTTAGGTGTTGGCGAAAGTGTGCAACGTGATGTACTAAGAGGCGGTGTAGATGCCTTGCAAAGGTTCATTGAAGCACCGATGCTAATGCATCAATTGCATCCTATCAGCTTCAGTCTACGCTATGCCTCAGATAATGCGCAAGCACGCATCGTAACTTCAAATGAATTTACCATCACACAACGCAACTTTGTTCAAGATTTCTCAAAGGTGCGCCTCAACCTGCGCGTTAAAGGATTTTCAGGGAAAAATGAGGGGCCGCTTCCCAACTTAGACAAACAGTCAAAACTTTATGGTAAAATTTGGGTCGAAGCCAACGGTCTTGAGACACAGCTTCATGAGATATTTTCAACCAGTCCATTCACATTCCCCTACCGCGGTGAAGAGAAGTTCAACCCCATTGGCAATGGCGGCTATTTTACCATTGATCTTGAGCGCAAGCCCGGCCAGGACGTCAAGTCATTTATAGACACGCAAAAAGTAACCTTCTTTGCCGACTTATACAATGCAGGGCCTTACAACAGGTCTTACGGCAAGACCTCACTCACACACACCTTGGGGACACTCTACTCGATTTTCCAGTCGGGCGACCCTGTCTTCATCCTGGAATCAGTCAATAACACCGTAAAAATCAAGACGTACATTGAGATTCAAGATATGAGTCTATATAGATAACATTCATAATCATATCTTACGACTATCGCCATCGATGTTGAATCGATGGCGATATTTTTTGGCACAAAAGGCTAAAGCATACTTTTGCATAAAAGACGATGCCTACCCAAAGAGCGGCAAAAAAACAGCGGCCGCCCCTGAAAAGGGCAACCGCCATATCGTTTTAACCAAAAATACTCTCAATTAAGGAAGATTGATTGCCTCTGACGGGCAAACGTCTGCACATGTGCCGCATTCTGTGCACATATCCGGATTAATCGAATACTTTTCGCCCTCAGAAATTGCTCCAACAGGACATTCATCAATACATGTACCGCATGCGATACAATCGTCACTAATTACATAAGCCATAATAAATTAATTTAAGTTGATAAATATTCTAAATTTTCTTCGGCAGACAAGCTACCTAATTTTATTGATGCAAAGATATACAATATTTTCCAGATACCTACAAATGATGAAACTTTTTTCACTTATTTATACATTTTTGAAATTAAGGACAAGGCAATAAGACCGTTTTTTTTTCGTTATAATATTGATATGAAGCGATTTTTTTATATAATCACACTCCTGACAACACTCACGACAAACGCTCTTGCGCAAGAACGAAGGGTGCAAAACAGACCTTACACCGACTTAAGGAAGTTTCACTTCGGCGTACTAGTGGGTACCCATTTGCAAGACATCGAATTCGAGAACATCGGCTCGCAAGTGGTTACTTTTGAAAATGGAAGTACCTCGGAAACGCTTATCACTTGCGACCAAGACCGATGGGACGGAGGCTTCAACGTCGGCGTACTCGGTGAATTGAGGCTGAACAGCAATTTCGCCTTCCGAGTTGCTCCCGCCATGTATTTCGGGGCAAGACACCTTACTTTCCGCAATTTAAGAAACATTGAGGCGGGCATCGAGCCCAAAGAGCAGCGGCAAGACCTCAAGACTGCATACATTTCGGCGGCATGCGACATCATCTTCGCCGCCCAGCGCTTCAATAACCACAGGCCATACATCATGGCGGGCATCAACCCAATGATCAATCTCTCCGGCAAAGACGACGACTTCATCAAGCTCAAACGCTATGACATTTTCCTGGAAATCGGTGCAGGGTGCGATTTCTATCTACCCTACTTCAAATTAAGGCCAGAGCTGAAATTCCTCTATGGATTGACCAATACGCTGGACCAGACACACGCCAGCTCGTTGAGAGACAAGAATAAACTACCCTACACGCAATCCGTCAGCCAGGCACACAGCAAGATGGTGGTACTCACTTTCCACTTTGAGTAAGTCCAAGCGGCCAGGTAATCGCATTATTTTACAGCCATTGAAGGCGAATGACTTAGAGGAAAACGGAAGTTCTTTGCAAAATCAGCCATATTTTCGGCGATTTTTATGTATCTTTGTCATTCAAATGACAGAAAAAGAGGGAAAATGAGCATAAACAGGCGGTATTTGGAGCTACTTGCGCCTGCTAAAAACGTACAGGCTGGCAAAATTGCCATCGACTGCGGTGCCGACGCAGTGTACATCGGCGCGCCGCAGTTCGGTGCCCGCCAGGCGGCAGGCAACACGCTTGGAGACATCCATGAACTATGCACCTATGCCCATCGTTTCGGCGCACGGGTATATGTAACAGTCAACACGCTTGTTTACGATGAAGAGATGCAGGCACTCGACCAGTTGCTCAACGGCTTGGCGGCAGCTGAAACCGATGCTGTTTTGGTACAAGACATGGCCGTACTGGAGAGATTAAGGCATTTTCCGCAAATAGAGGCACACGCTTCGACCCAAGCCGACTGCCGGACGGCAGAAAAGGCAGCATGGCTGCATGCTCAAGGCTTTCAACGTGTAGTACTTGCCCGGGAGTTATGCCTGGATGAAATCCGGCAAATAGCGAAATCCGTTCCTTGCGTCGAATTGGAAGCCTTCGTGCACGGTGCCTTATGCGTTAGCTACTCCGGACAATGTTATGCCTCACAATACTGCTTTCAGCGGAGTGCCAACCGAGGAGAATGTGCGCAGTTCTGCCGCATGAAATTTGACCTTTTGGATGCCAACGGCACAGAAATTGTACATCAGCGCCATTTGCTCTCCTTGCGCGACATGTGCCGCGTGGACGACATCGAGGCCTTGGCGGCGGCCGGCGTCACCTCGTTTAAGATCGAAGGAAGGCTCAAAGACGAGACGTATGTGGCAAACACCGTGGCTGTTTATCGCCAAAAAATCGACCAATTGATCGCACAAAACCCAGCACAATATGCCCGTGCGTCAATTGGAAAGAGTAAATATGCCTTTAAACCCGACCTGCAAAAGATTTTCAATCGTGGCTATACCGATTATTTCATGCATAGGAGGACAAACGACATCCACTCGTTTTACACGCCCAAAGCAATCGGGGAAAAAGTCGGTGTAGTCAAGGAAATCCATAAAGAGATGCTCATCGTAGCGGGGACAACAGCCTTTACCAACGGCGACGGGCTCTGTTTTTTCAATCCACAACGCGAATTAGAAGGATTTCGAGTCAACCGGGCAGACAAAAATCGGCTCTATCCACACCACATGCCCGAAAATTTGAAAGTCGGCACGCCGCTATTTCGCAATGCGCATGCACAAAAAGACGGAAAAATCAATGCACAGTCTGCACAAAGGAGGATTGCAATCGACATGCTGCTCGACATTTCCGGAAATGAGTTGCAACTAACCATGAAATTGGCGGAAACGGCGATTAGCACGACGGGGACGATGCCTATTGACGGCCAGAAAGCCCGCATTCCGCAGCACGACAACATGGTTGCACAGCTAAAGCGCTTGGGAGACACAGAATTTGCGGCAAACTCCATTCAAATTTCCGACCGTGCACAAGAACTTTTTGTGCCATCAAGCCAACTAGGCGAATTGCGACGCATCACCGCGACAAGACTTCGAGACGCCCTGCGGCAACATTGGAAAGAGCAAAGGCGGAAACCGACTCCTCAAACAGACAAAGACATACCACCGGCACAGGCAAACCCCAAGATATACGGCCAATACACCTACTTATATAATATCGCCAACCAGGACGCCGCCCGATTTTATCGGCGACAGGGGCTGTCAACATTCCAGCCTGCTTTTGAACGACAGCCAGCCCCCAAAAAGCCTGTCCTATTGATGCAATGCCGCCACTGCCTACGTTATAGCCTCGGCTTTTGCAAAAAAAACGGCGGCAAGCATCCCACTTGGCAAGAGCCGCTATCGTTGCGGCTGGGCGACGGCAGGCTTTTTCAACTGCAATTTGACTGTCGACAGTGTCAAATGAATATTTTCTCAAGTTTTTAGCCCATGAATGCACCACAAAGACACTCTATCCGTTTGCTTTCCTGTATAGCCCTGCTGTTGGCATTATTCAACAGCAGTTGCGGACGCAATGTACATCATCCGCAAGACTTAACCACCGCCGAGCTCGACTCTACAACATTTTTGGCGACACATCACTATGCCCAAAACTTCAACTTCGTAGTAAAAAGCGACTCTTTCCCCCTGTTCATCCAACAACCAGAAGAAGTACTCAGCAATCTGCCCACCGACTCGTTTTATGTACACAAGAATGACTTTTTGGTGGTGGCAGACATCCGAATCATGCCCATCGACACGAAAGACTCGGTATGGATTCAAGTAGCGCTCAACCAGAGTTCATTTGGTTGGACACACGAGAGCGAGCTGCTGCCCCATGTGGTACCCGACGACCCTATCTCACAGTTCATTTCAATATTTTCAGATGTCCACCTGCTCATTTTCCTAGGCATTTTCTGTCTCTTAGCAGTTGCCCTTCTAGTGCGCAAACTGCTACGTCGACACGCGTGGATGGTGTTCTACAACGACATCGACAGCATCTATCCTGCCCTGCTTACACTCCTCGTTGCCTTTGCTGCAACTTGGTACGTCAGCATCCAACATTTTTCACCTGAGACTTGGCGCCATTTTTATTTTCAGCCCACCCTGAATCCTTTCCGCGTGCCATTGCTGCTATCGATTTTCCTGAGCACGATGTGGCTGATACTCATTGTTACAATTGCAGCCATAGATGATATACTGCATCAGTTGAGCCTAAGCGACTCCATCCTTTACCTGTGTGCTTTGGCGGGTGCCTGCACCGTCAACTACATCGTTTTCAGCCTCGTCACTTTCTACTATATCGGCTATTTGCTGCTTCTACTATATGCCATCTTCGTACTGTGGTGGTGCTTTCATCATAAACGTGCCAAATTCATCTGCGGAAACTGCGGTGCTGCCCTCCACCACAAAGGGCGATGCCCGCATTGCTCTGTCATCAACCAGTAGATCACGCCCCATTTTACGTTCAAAATCCATATAAATGAGGATTGGTCAGCCCATTTTTTCGTTTTATCTTTGCAACGTTTTAGATAAAGTGTGAAAAATAGTGGAAAGGAATGGGAAAAAGCAAACTGTTGTAGTCATTGGGGCAGGATTGACTGGCCTGACCACTGCTTATTGGTTAAGGCGCAGCGGCATAGATGTACATGTCATTGAGAGACAGCAGCGCATCGGCGGCCAAATCCAAACCCATCGACACGGCGATTTCGTATTCGAGAGCGGACCCACAACCGGCAGCATTTCAACCCCAGAGGTTGCAGAATTGATGGCAGATTTGGAAGTCCAATCACATGGGAAATGCGTGTTAGAGACGGCACCAGATGCGGCAAAACGACGTTTGATCTGGAAAGGCGACCGATTCCATGCCCTGCCCTCAGGATTAGTGTCGGCCATCAAGACCCCATTGTTCACACCCCTCGACAAACTGCGGATACTTGGAGAGCCCTGGCGTAAACGAGGCACCAATCCAGACGAGACCATCGGCGAGCTCACCATGCGCCGCCTGGGCAAATCTTTCCTCGACTATGCCGTCAACCCTTTTATCTCAGGCGTATATGCCGGCGACCCAAACATGTTGGTCACCCGCTATGCAGCGCCTAAACTCTATCAACTGGAAGCCAATTATGGCAGTTTTGTGCGCGGAGCAATCAAAAAAAGCAAACAGCCCAAGAGCGAAAGGGAAAAACTGGCAACCAAAAAAGTCTTTTCAGCTCGCGGCGGCCTGTCTAACATCATTGAAGCCGAAGCAAACTTCATCGGCAATGAGAACATAACACTTGGTGCCCAAGAAGTAAGGATTGAACCCACAGAAAGCGGATGGAAAACGACCTACCTCGACACCGATAACAGACTATGCACCATCTTCAGCCAAGAAGTAGTGACCACCTGCGGCGCCTATGAGTTGCCACAACTGCTGCCCTTCCTCAGCGCCGAGGAATTAAGTCCCATCACCTCACTGAAATATTCGCCTGTGATGGAAGTCAACGTCGGTGCCAACAACACCTATGGCGGCGACTATTGTGCCTTTGGCGCTTTGGTCCCAGCCCTCGAGCGCCGCCGCATTTTAGGCATCTTGTTCCCTTCGGCATGTTTCACCCAGCGCGCGCCGCAATCGGGCGCACTTTTCGCCTTTTTCATCGGCGGCATTCGCCATCCCGAGATGCTAGACTTGAATGACGAAGAAGTGGAAAAACTGGTGACTGAAGAATGGCACACCATGCTGGGATTCCCGGCACAAGCCGCCCCCGACCTCATACACATTTCCCGCCATCAGCGTGCCATACCACAATACGAGGCATCCACCGGCGCGCGCCTAGAAGCAGTTTCCTCTATAGAAAGAACCCATACAGGCCTGACCATCGGCGGCAACTTGCGTGACGGCATCGGCATGGGCAACCGGATTACGCAAGCAGCAAATTTTGCGAAACAAATTATACAAAGATATCATGAAGCTAAACTTTAAGAAAATGTTGGCCACGGGCCTCCTGCTCGCCTCAATGTCGCCAGTTTGGGCAGATGAGCTGAACGACTCTTCCCGTCTTTACGACCTTGACGAAGTAGTGGTCGTGGCACAAGCGAAAGAATTCTACCGTTTGCGGCTGCAACCATTAAGTTCGACGGTACTCGCAGGAAAAGACCTCAGCCGCCTAGGCGTCCGCGACTTGCGTGACATCTCCGACTATGTTCCTTCGTTCGTAATGCCCAATTATGGCTCCCGGTTCACGTCTTCCATCTATGTTCGCGGCATCGGCTCCCGCGTCAACAGCCCGTCGATGGGCGTTTATGTCGACGACATGCCTTTGATGAGTAAAACAGCATTCAACAGCCACACTTACCAGCTCGACCGCGTAGACGTATTGAGAGGGCCGCAAGGGACATTGTATGGCATGAACACCGAAGGCGGCATGGTGCGTATGTACACTAAAAATCCGATGAACTACCAAGGCACTGACATCAATTTGGGCATTGGGACTGGATTTTATCGCAACATTGAGGTCTCCCACTA
>ONQK01000057.1 GCA_900319895.1 uncultured Prevotella sp.
CGGAACTCCAACAGCCATTCCGGCTCGTTTTTCTTCGCCGAAATCAGGCGCACAACGTCCTCGTTCAGCCCTTTTTCGATGATTTCCGTCTGAACATCCGTCGTGAAACCGAATTCGTATTTCTGCTCGGCCACTTGCCGGACATAAGCGTTTTTTTCCTTGCTCATGATTTTAGTTGTATCTATAGATAGATTTTGACGTTTTATTTGCCTGCAAAGATAGCTATAAATTTACAGAATGGGGTTAGTTTTGCAAAAATTCTCTCATTTGATGAAAGTTTTGGGGAAAATTTACAGCATTTGCATCACATATTCTGTCAAAAGCAAAAAATCAGGTTTTTACATACATGTCAAAACTCAAATCCGGCAGATGTTTTCATTTGCACATCCGCCGGATTTGACCACTCCTGACTATTCTGGTCCAGAATAAGACATCGAGAACGTCTCATGCGACCTTGTCGGCTGTCCATCCCTAGTCGCCGGATGCCATTTAGGCATTGCTTCCACCAGATTAATCGTTGCGTCAAACATTGATTTCAACGCATTAGAATACTTATGCTCATAATAATGACGCGGCAAAGCTTTGCGATTTTTCAGTTCCTCCAACACTTTCGGCGGGAAATAATGATAAGTCTTGTCTTTATCGACAAAAACCACTCCACACTTTTCGGAGACCTCCGCCGTTGTGCCGTCTTTCTCCACTACAAATGCGACTGTTACAGCACCTGTTAGACTGCCAAGTTTTTTGGGATAGGTCGATTTCTTACGCAAAAACTGATACTGTCCCTTTTTCCCGTCAGGAAACGCGGCGAACTCATCTACATCCATCCTGTTCTCTCGTTCCAAATAGGTTTCATTACTTGCTGCAAGAAGTTCTGCCGTATAGCTGCATTTAAAGGGGCCGTCACCCTTGAAAGTAATCAACACAACATTTCCCTCGCGATAAGTCACAACAAAAGTCGTCGGATCCACACGCTCAATCCTTTCAATCCACATCAAATCCTTATTCCGCTCACGGCGCAGTTGTTTGATGTAGCGCGCAACAAACTTTGCATTGGGCGCACCTTCAACTTTTTCAGTGTCGATGCCCAAATACTCCGCAATCGCTTGGCGGTCAGCAGCTGGCGCACTCTCAATGTTGTGCTTGTTGTTTTTGAAGTCGGCAGCCAAGACGTCATACATCAACTGCCCACGTTCTGCTGGCGAGAGCAAGTCTCTGGTCAATGACCCGATGCGCACCAAATCGCCCGTCTTACCATTATAAACGATAAAATCAAACGTATTCGTATCACCTCCCAACGTCACCTTGTATTGAGGGTAGTCCTCATAACGCCAATAGGAAAAGCCATCTTCTTCCAAGATAACCTTATTCCCCGCATTAAGCCACTCCCATCCTCTGGTCTGCTCAAAGAATTCCTTTGGCTTAACGACATACACAGGTTTTCTGTCGCCAGAAATTGTGATGGTCGGCGTGTCGCCTTGACGCTGCATTGCCTCGCTGAGGCTCTCGCCATTTTGCCCGAAGCCACTTGCTGAGATGCCCAACAACATCAGACACAAGCAATATTTTCTCATCTCGTTTTTTATGTTATTTAACTTGCAATCCGCACGAACCGTAAATTGCCTGCCATCATCAGCAAAGACAATGGCAGGCAATCACGGTCTGGTCTTGTTATAATTTCTGCTGAATCTCAATTTCCGTAAATGTCTCAATGATGTCGCCCACTTGGATGTCATTGAAGTTCACCAAGCTCAATCCACATTCAAAATTAGCGGCAACTTCCTTCACGTCGTCTTTGTAACGCTTCAAGGCATTGATGTCAGCCGTATGAATGACAATGCCATCACGCACCACGCGCGCGCGGTCGCTGCGATGCACCTTGCCTTCAAGGACATACGCACCTGCCACGGTTCCAATTTTTGAGATCTTGTACACCTCACGCACCTCTACTTGTCCTGTCGCTACCTCTTTCTTCACCTTGTCAAGCATACCCTCCATTGCCGACTTCACGTCTTCAATGGCATCGTAGATGACAGAATAGGTGTTGATTTCCACGCCCTCACGGTCGGCGGCCTTGCGCGCGTCAGCCGACGGGCGCACCTGGAAGCCTACGATAATCGCATCCGAAGCACTGGCCAGCATCACGTCGTTCTCGGAAATCTGTCCGACGGCCTTGTTGATGACTTCAACCTTGATTTTTTCAGTCGAAAGCTTGATGAACGAGTCTGAAAGAGCCTCGATAGAGCCGTCGGTATCGCCTTTGACGATAATATTGAGCTCTTTGAACGAGCCTAATGCTATACGATGCGAAATATCGCTCAACGTAAGGCGTTTCTGAGTTCTCAAACCTTGTTCACGCTGCAATTGCAAACGTTTGTAAGCCACGTCGCGCGCCTCTTGCTCCGTCTCCATCACATGGAAGGTGTCGCCAGCCGTCGGTGCGCCGTTCAGGCCGAGGATAATCACCGGCTCGGCGGGCTTGGCCTCGGTGATGCGCTGGTTACGCTCGTTGAACATCGCCTTGATGCGTCCCCAGCTCGTTCCGGCAATTAAGTTGTCGCCGATTTTCAACGTGCCATTGCTCACCAGCACCGTACTGGTGTAGCCACGGCCTTTATCCAACGACGACTCAATAACACTTCCCGTCGCCTTGCGGTTCGGGTTGGCCTTCAACTCGAGCATCTCAGCCTCAAGCAACACTTTCTCGAGCAAGTCTTGGACACCAAGACCCTGTTTTGCGCTGATTTCCTGGCATTGATACTTGCCGCCCCATTCTTCGACGAGCAGGTTCATTTGTGAAAGGTCTTCGCGGATCTTGTCGGGGTTGGCGCCCGGCTTGTCGATTTTGTTGATGGCAAACACCATCGGTACATTCGCCGACTGCGCATGGGCGATGGCCTCCTTCGTGGTGGGCATCACCGAGTCGTCGGCGGCGATGATGATGATGGCGATGTCGGTCACCTGCGTACCGCGGGCACGCATCGCCGTGAAGGCTTCGTGGCCCGGCGTGTCGAGGAAGGTGATGCGACGACCGTCTTCGAGTTTCACGTTGTAGGCACCGATGTGCTGCGTGATGCCGCCGGCCTCGCCC
>ONQK01000142.1 GCA_900319895.1 uncultured Prevotella sp.
CTCCAAAAGTTCATTTCTTAATTGAACTTACGGAAACATTAATCCGACAAAAAAATTTGCCAAATTGATAAAAGTTTATATCTTTGCAAATTATTGACGAAAAACAATGTTTTTGCATTGTAAGGTCTCAAAAAAGATTGATTTTACCAATAAAATTTTGAACATGAAAAAGTTTTTTCCAGAATCCGAGTTGATTATAAATCCAGATGGTAGCATTTTCCATTTGCATTTAAAACCTGAGCACTTGGCAGATAAAGTCATTTTAGTAGGCGACCCGGGGCGCGTCGCCTTGGTTGCCTCACACTTCGAAACCAAAGAAGTTGAAGTCGAAAGCCGTGAATTTAAGACCATAACGGGAACCTACAATGGCAAACGCATCACGGTACTGAGCACAGGAATCGGCTGCGACAACATCGACATCGTCCTCAACGAACTGGACGCGCTGGCAAACATCGACTTTGAAAGCCGGACAGAAAAAGAAGACAAACGCCAACTCAGCATGGTGCGCATCGGGACTTGCGGCGGACTGCAACCCAACACACCTACGGGAACCTATATTGCTAGTGTAAAAAGCGTCGGATTCGACGGGCTGTTGAACTTCTATGCCGGCAGAAATGAAGTTTGTGACCTTGAATTTGAAAAAGAATTCAAGAAACACATGAACTGGAACCAGCAACTGCCTGACCCATACACTATTGACAACAACAAAGAACTGATTGAACGGATTGCAAAAGACGACATGGTGAGAGGCGTTACCATTGCCTGCGGAGGCTTTTTCGGGCCACAAGGCCGTGAGCTCAGAATCCCATTGGCAGACCCTCGCCAAAACGAGAAAATTGAATGTTTTGAACACAACGGACTGAAAATCACCAATTTTGAGATGGAAAGCTCCGCCTTGGCCGGATTGTCCGCATTGATGGGTCACAAAGCCATGACCTGCTGCATGGTTATTGCCAACAGAAGAGAGAAAAAAGCCAATGCCAACTACAAAAACTCCATTGACGGTCTCATCAAATTGGTGCTCGACCGCATTTAAACAGTTGACAAGAAGCAGTTACAAGCATAAAATTAAGGTCGAATCCCCAAACACAGGTTCGACCTTTTTTATCTTGCCGTCAAAGACACGGATAAGCGCTGACCCCAGGGTTTATGGAGGAAAAACGCTGGAATTGAATTGTAACGAATTTGTAATCACATCATTTATGAGGAAAATGGAGATTTTTTCATAGTTTTGTAAACAGAAAATACATTTTACACAAGAAAAACGATGACTATCGAAATCATTTTAAGGCTACTCGGCTCGCTGGCACTACTCATCTATGGGATGAAAACGATGAGCGAGGCGTTGCAGAAAATGGCGGGCTCCGGATTGCGCCATTTGCTCGCACAGATGACCTCCAACCGCCTCACAGGAATGCTCACGGGCACTTTCGTAACCTGCGCCGTGCAGTCGTCGTCAGCCACGACGGTAATGACGGTTTCATTCGTCTCGGCAGGGCTGCTAACGCTGGCTCAGGCCATTTCCGTCATCATGGGAGCAAACATCGGCACAACGCTCACGGCGTGGATCATGTCGTTGGGCTATAATGTCGACCTGACCAATGTGGTGTTTCCGGCATTCCTGGTTGGAATGGTGCTCATCTACAAAAAACAGCATCGCGTAGTGGGCGACTTCCTGTTCGGACTGGCATTCATGTTCTGGTCATTAGTAATGTTGAGCAGCGTCGGGAAAGACATGGATTTGGAGCACAATCCCGCCGTTATCGGATTTTTCGCCTCATTCGACACGGGCAGTTATCTCACGATTTTCATTTTCCTGGCCGTCGGCACATTGATCACATGCATAGTGCAGTCGTCGGCGGCAGTAATGGCCATCACCATTTTGCTCTGTTCCACCGGCGTATTGCCCATTTATCTGGGCATCGCCTTGGTCATGGGCGAGAACATCGGCACCACTGCCACCGCCAATCTCGCGGCACTCGGCGCAGGCATCGAGGCGCGCCGGGCCGCCCTGGCACATCTGCTGTTCAACGTGTTCGGCGTAATCTGGGTGATGGTGGTTTTCTATCCCTTTGTCAACATGGTTTGTACAATGGCAGGATACGACCCGATGGCAAGCGGTCAGGCGGAGCGGCTTCCCATCGTATTGGCGCTGTTCCATACCTGTTTCAACATCATCAACACTGCTATTCTCATCGGCTTCATCCCGCAAATTGAGCGCGTGGTATGCCGACTGCTGCCCAAGGAGAAAAAATCGTCGAAAACACAGTCAAACCTGCATTTCATCAATGGCGGAGTGATGACCACACCCGAAATTGCTGTCTATCAGGCACAAAAAGAGGTTGTTCACTTTGCCGAGCGCATACAACGGATGTTTGGCATGACAATCGGGCTGCTCGACGAGAAAAACCAGAAAGAATTCGACCGGCAGTTTGAGCGGATCTGCAAATACGAAAGCATCGCCGACAATATGGAAATCGAGATAGCCAACTATCTGGGACAAGTCAGCAACGAGCATTTGTCGGACGACACGAAAGGAAAAATCCGCGCCATGCTCCGGCAAATCGGCGAGTTGGAGTCCATTGGCGATGCCTGTTTCAAAATCGCACGTACGCTTCAACACAAACAAGAAAGTCACGAGGAGTTCACCCCGCAACAATACTCCCATCTCAACGAAATGTTATATCTTGTGAATGAAGCACTTACACAGATGATGGTCGTGGTTAGCGGAAGGCGTGACGACCTGACAATTGACCCATCGCTGGAAATCGAAAACGAAATCAATGCACTACGCAATAAGTTGAAGGTAGAAAACATTCAGGACGTGAACGCACGGAATTATTCCTACATCCTCGGCTCGTTCTACAACGACATCGTTGCCGACTGCGAAAAACTGAGCGACTATGTGATGAACGTCGTCGAGGCACGTCTGGGAAAGAGATTCCTGCGCTTCCAAGGGCTAAATGTGAATCTCGACAAGAAAATCGTCACTATCGACGGCATGCAGGTCAGCCTAACGCGCACGGAATTCGACTTGCTCTGCCTACTGCTGTCGGACAAAGGGCAGATTTTCTCGCGACAACAGCTTTTAGACAGCATTTGGTCAGGGGTCATCGTTACCGACAGAACCGTAGACGTGAACATCGCCCGACTGCGAAAAAAACTCGGGCCTTATGCACAAAACATCGCCAACCGACAAGGATTCGGATACCTTTTCGACGAAAGTGTCTCTGCCTCAACTGACAACGATTAAAAAGTTGTCGTCGTTATATATTCTACCTTGTTACCGACGATTTTCAAGAATTTCTGAAACGATTCTTGACTGATTACCACCGTGCCACGACAATCGTTAGGATGAAAACTCAATGTCTCAGCCTCCTTCAGCCGGCTGTCCAAAAACACGATGACGTGCTGCTCCACATCATTGATCAACCCAAACGGGCTGACGCTTCCAGGCTCCAAACCCAAGTACCGCATCATCCTTTCCGACGACGCAAACGACAACTTTCCTGGAGCTTTCAAACCTTTTGA
>ONQK01000149.1 GCA_900319895.1 uncultured Prevotella sp.
ATCTGGGAAGGCATCTGCTCATTGAAAAGCATCCGCAACATCCCACTGTTCGTCTTCTTCACAATAGCCATTTGGGGCTGTTATTTCCTGCATTATTACCTGACGTTCTTCTGTTTCGAAGCCACCCAAGACCTCGGCATCCACTGCGCACTGACCACTTTCATCGTCGGAACTATCGCCGTCGTCGTGCCCACCCCAAACGGTGCTGGGCCGTGGCACTTCGCCGTCAAGACGATGCTCGTCATCTATGGCGTGGCCATGAAAGAGGCGTTATTCTTCGTGCTCATCGTACATACCGTACAGACGCTGCTGGTTGCCCTGCTGGGCATATACGCATGGGTGGCGCTGACATTCACAAAAAAGAAAAAACATTTAACATCATAAATCATTTAAAAGACAAAAGACATGAGTGAAATTCAAAATTTGCAACCGCAATGCATCTGGAAACACTTCCACGCATTAACCCAAGTGCCCCATCCATCAGGCCACCTGGAAAAAATCCAGCAGTTCCTGCTCGACTTTGCCAAACAAGTTGGAGTTGAAGCATTCATCGACAGCGCAGACAACATCGTCATGCGCAAGCCTGCAAGCCCGGGAATGGAGAACCGCAAAGGCGTTATCCTGCAAGCCCACATGGACATGGTGCCTCAAAAGACACCGGAAAGTACACACAACTTTGAAACCGACCCCATCCAAACCTGGATTGACGGCGACTGGGTAAAAGCAAAAGACACCACACTCGGTGCAGACAACGGCATCGGCGTGGCTGCCATCATGGCGGTAATGGAAGACAAGACCCTCAAGCACGGCCCCATCGAAGGGCTGATCACAGCTGACGAAGAAACCGGAATGTTCGGCGCCAACGCATTGCCCACCGACGAGCTCAACGGCGACATCCTGCTGAACCTCGACTCCGAGACATGGGGAAAACTCGTCATCGGAAGCGCTGGAGGCATTGACATTACAGCAAGTTTGGAATACAAAGAAGTTGAAACCGACGCTAGCAACGCAGCCGTAAAAATAACCCTGAAAGGCCTCAAAGGCGGACACTCAGGACTGGAAATCAACGAAGGACGAGGCAACGCCAACAAACTGATGGTACGCTTTGTCAGAGAAGCCATCTCCGAACTAGGCGCGCGCCTGGCAGTCTGGCACGGCGGAAACATGAGAAACGCCATACCTTTCAAGGCCGAGACAATCCTCACATTGCCCAAGAACAATGTGGAGACACTGAAAAAGTGCGTGGCAGAGCACCAAGCCCTCTTCAACGACGAGTACAAGGGCATCGAAAGCAACATCGAGTTCTTCGCGGAAGAAACAGAAATGCCCAAAATGCAGGTGCCCGTTGAAATCCAAGACAACCTCATCAACGCCATTTACGGCTGCCACGACGGCGTGGTGCGCATGATTCCGGCATATCCAAACGTTGTGGAGACGTCCAGCAACCTCGCCATCATCGACATCGAAGGCGGAAAGGCCGGATTGAAAATCCTTGCAAGAAGTGCACGCGAAGACATGAAAATGTACATCGCCAAATCACTTGAAAGCTGCTTCAACATGGCAGGGATGAAAGTCGAAATGAGTGCCAGCTACGGCGGATGGGACCCCAACCCCAACAGCCCCATCCTCAAATTGTTGGAGAAAGTATACAAAGACCTTTTCAACGAAGATGCCATCGAACAGGTTGACCACGCAGGCCTGGAGTGCTCAATCATCCTGGGCAAATACCCACATCTCGACGTCGTCTCCCTCGGCCCAACGATGAGGTCGCCGCATACGACCACAGAGCGCGCATACATACCAACAGTGGCGCCTTTCTGGCAGTTATTAACCAAAACGCTAGAAGAAATTCCCGTGAAATAAAGAAAGAGCAACGATGCAGACCGCAAAAATGCACAGCCATCAAGCGGTTTGCATCATTTCCATTCAAAACATCACACAACAAAAACTATGAGTACTTTGACTATTGCTATTATCACCGTCTTCGTCATCGGCTATGCCAGCATCGCCCTTGAAAGCCTGACCAAAGTGAACAAAGCCGCAATCGCACTGCTGATGTTCGTCGGTTGCTGGACATTGTTTATGATAGACCCCAGTCAATACCTGGCAGCTGCTGTCGGAAGCGAAAAAGCACTGATTGTCAGCGAAGCCATCGAGCATCACCTCGGTACAACGTCAACCACGCTGTTCTTCCTCATGGGAGCGATGACCATCGTCGAACTCGTCGACCAAAACGGCGGGTTCAACTTCGTGCGCGACTCGCTACAGACGCGAAGCAAGAAAAAACTGCTGTGGCGCATAGCATTCATGACATTCGTCTTGTCGGCCATACTGGACAACCTGACAACCTCCATCGTGATGATCATCATCCTCCAAAAACTCGTCAGCGACAAGAAAGACCGTCTTATCTACGCCGCTCTGGTGGTGATTTCAGCCAATTCGGGCGGCGCATTCTCGCCCATCGGCGACGTGACGACAATCATGCTCTGGAACAAGGGCGTAATCACGGCGGCGGGCGTAATCACCGAGATATTCATCCCATCGCTCGTCTCAATGCTGATCCCAGCCTACATCCTCTCGCTCTCGCTGAAAGGCCAGCTCACCTTCACCAAGGAACAGGCACAAAGTTTCCAGGCCAACGAACTGACTACAGCACAGCGAAAGACCATTTTCTTCCTCGGCGTGGGCGGCCTGATTTTCGTGCCAATCTTCAAGTCAATCACCCACCTGCCGCCGTTCATCGGCATCTTGCTCGTACTGGGCATCCTGTGGACGGTGACAGAGGTGTTCTACGCCAATTTAAAGGAACAAGAAGAGAAGGGAGCCATGCAGAAGCGCGTGACAAACATGCTCTCGCGCATCGACATGTCCACCATCCTGTTCTTCCTCGGCATACTGATGGCAGTGGCATGTCTGGAAACCATCGGCGTGCTCACGCAGCTGGGCGAGGGACTCGACGTGGCATTCCAAGGCAACCACTACCTCGTCACGGGCATCATCGGCGTGCTGTCTGCCATCGTCGACAACGTACCACTGGTGGCAGGCTGCATGGGCATGTACCCAGTACAGGCAGCCGGCGACATGGCCGTCGATGGCATCTTCTGGCAGCTATTAGCCTACTGCGCCGGTGTCGGCGGCTCGATGCTCATCATCGGATCGGCGGCAGGCGTCGTGGTCATGGGGCTCGAAAAAATCAGTTTCGGATGGTACATGAAGAAAATCACATGGATTGCATTCGTGGGATACCTCGCCGGCATCGTGTGCTACTGGTTCATCCGCTCGTTCATCTTTGCCGGATAACAGCATGTCTACATCTCAAAAAGCGATGGAAAAACTTCCATCGCTTTTTTTGTGGAAAACATCAACGTATCAATATTTTTTCCTATCTTTGCAAAATCATAACAACAAAAAGTCATGAACCAAAGCGACAGCATCGTCATCATCCCAACCTACAACGAGAAAGAAAACATTGAGAAAATCATACGTGCGGTGTTCGCGCTGGAGAAGGCCTTCCACATCCTCGTCATTGACGACGGGAGCCCCGACGGAACAGCCCAAATCGTACACCGGATGATAAAGACGGAATTCCAAGACCGCCTCTTCATCATCGAACGCACCGGAAAACTCGGACTCGGAACCGCATACATCGCCGGATTCCGATGGGCGCTCGAACGCGACTACGAATATGTGTTCGAAATGGATGCCGATTTCAGCCACGACCCAGCCGACCTGCCGCGGCTCTACGATGCCTGCGCAGTCGAAGGACATGACCTTGCCATCGGATCGCGCTACATATCAGGGGTCAACGTGGTCAACTGGCCCATCGGGCGAGTGCTCATGAGCTACTTCGCCTCCAAATATGTACGGATGGTCACAGGCTTCAACATCCACGACACCACAGCAGGCTTCAAATGCTACAAGCGCCGCGTGCTGCAAACCATCGAGCTGGACAAAATACGTTTCAAGGGCTACGCCTTCCAGATAGAAATGAAATACACGGCACACAAAATCGGCTTTAAGATCAAAGAAGTGCCCGTCATCTTCATCAACCGCCGCGAAGGCGTGTCCAAAATGTCGGGCGGCATCTTCAGCGAAGCATTCTTCGGGGTCATGCGCCTGCGGTGGGACGGATTTTTCCGCAAGTATCCGGCAAAAGCGTGACACCCTAAGGGGCAAAAGGGCTGCGAGCGGCGTAAAAAGATGGATACTGGCCGGCGTTTGCAGGGAATAGGCAACATAAAAAGAGGGAATGTCATTGCTTGATTGACATTCCCTCTTTTCCGTTTACAAGTGTACCTGCTGATGTTTGCAGGGATACTGACCGGAGTTTGCAAGTGTACTGCCGCGTTTACTGGGAAAATAAGCGGAGTTTGCAGGGATACTGGCCGGCGTTTGCTGGGAGCAGTTGCCGCCGGTGCGGCTGTCCTATGGCACTGCGATTTTCTTCCCTTCCCTGATGTAGACGCCCTTTGTTCGGGGCGCGGCGGGCAGCCTCACGCCGCCGATGGTGTACCAGTTGCCGTTTTGACGGATGCTGTCGGCTTGAATGCCTTCCACGCTGCTCGGCTCGATGCCTTCGTATCCCACGGCTTCCTGTCCCTTGCCGGAATCGTCTTCCGTGCTGTTCCAGTCGAACACTCGCCATCCCTTGTCGGTGGCCACGTCCACCTGCGTCTTCATGATTTCGTTCTGCTCGTTGCCGTCTATCAAGTTGACGATGCAGAAGATGCCGAAGTTCCTCCTTGGCAGTCCGTCCACCAGTGCCTGCATCTTCTCTCCCTTGATTTGGTTGCCGAAGCAGCGCAAGTCTCTCAGCGCCATACAGCCTGCGATGCTGAGCGCCTGCAGGCTGTTGTTGGAGCAGTGGAGCTTTTCCAGCGCCGTGCAGCCCGAAGCGTCGAGCGCGGCCAGCCGGTTGCCGCTGCACTTCAAGAATGTCAGCGCTGTGCGTCCCGCGACGTTGAGCGCCTGCAGTTGGTTGTTTTCGCAGTACAATGTCTGCAGGCGGTTGTTCTTGGAGAGGTCGAGCTCGGTCAGTCCGGTGTTGCGGCAAGACAGCCATGTCAGCGCGGTGTTGCCCTTGAGGTCGAGCTCGGCCAGCGGATTGGCGGAGCAATACAGTGTTTGCAGCGCGACGTTCTTCGAGAGGTCGAGCGCGGCCAGTTGGTTGCTGTCGCAGTCCAGGCGTTCCAGCGCGGTGTTGCTCTTGAGGTCGAGCGCGGCCAGCCGGTTGGCGGAGCAATACAGGGTTTGCAGGCGGCTGTTCTTGGAGAGGTCGAGCTCGGCCAGTTGGTTGCCGTTGCACGACAGTGCTGCCAGGCGCGTGTTCTTCGTCAGGTCGAGCGCGGTGATTGGGTTTGCCGTACACGACAATGTCTCGAGCCTGGTGTTCTTCGTCAGGTCTATTGTCTCCAGCTGGTTGGCGTTGACTGCGAGGTTCGTCAGCGCGGTGTTGCCCGAGAGGTCGAGCTGGGTCAGCTGGTTGCCGGAGCAGTAGAGCCATGTCAGCGCGGTGTTGCCCGAGAGGTCGAGCGCTTCCAGCCGGTTCTCGGAACAGTCCAGACTAGCCAGCGCGGCGTTCTTCGAGAGGTCGAGCGCGGCCAGCCGGTTTTTTCTGCAGGAGAGGTTCGTCAGCGCGGTGTTGCCCTTGAGGTCGAGCTCGGCCAAGAGGTTGCCGTCGCAGTCCAGCCGTGCCAGCGCGGCGTTCTTCGAGAGGTCGAGCGCGGCCAGTTGGTTGCCGTTGCACGACAGCCTTGTCAGCCGTGTGTTCTGGGAGAGGTCGAGTTGTTCGAGCTCATTGGCGTCGCAGGCCAGCCATGCCAGTGCGGGGCAGGCGGAGACATTGATGGAGGTGAGCTGGTTGCCGTAGCAGTGGAGAGTTGTCAGCCGTGCGTTCTTCGACAGGTCGAGCGCGGCCAGCTGGTTGTTGTGGCAGTGGAGAGTTGTCAGCGCGGTGAAGAACTCGATGCCCGTCAGGTCGGCGACATACAGCGAGTTGCAGTCGACCTTGGTCGCCTTGGCAATCTCCTCCGGGCTCAACACCCAGTCCTCGTCTTCATCGAAGGCCCAGGCCACATGGTTGCGGAAGGCCTCGTCGGGGAAGTTCTCCTGGTTGATGCCCACTTGCGCCCGTGCCGCTGCGCAGAGGGCGAGCAGCACGGGCAGCAGTGTGAAAATCCTTTTCCTCATGTCTTTACGGGTTTGCGTTCACTGATGGTCGTGGCGTCTCACCTGACTGCGATCTTCCTTCCGTCCCTGATGTAGACGCCCTTCTGCTGCGGCCCGCCCGTGAGCCTCACCCCGCCCAGGGTGTACCATGCGCCCGCGCCGCGGCTTTCCTGCTCCAGCGTGCCGATGCCCGTGCTCTCCACCGCGAACTTGAAATAAAGGTAGTCGTAGCCCGACAAGGGGTCAACGCCCTTGTTCATCATGGCGATCAAGGAGTGCAGCGTGGCTGGGATCTCATACAGTATGTTGTCGGCCTCCGTCACGCCGTCGCAGACGGTGACGGTCTTCGCTCCCGCGTCGTACTCCATGAGCTCCTTGCCGCTCTTCTTGTCCTTGAAGATGGTCAGGCCGTCGCGCTGCTCCTGGTCCACGATGCCCAGCATCGACATGTAGGGGAAGAAGAGCTCCGCCTCCGAGCCGAAGTCGGAAATCGGCGTCACCTTCTTCGTGAACGCCACCACCATCGTGCGATCGGCGGGGTAGTCGTCACCGCGCAGGGCCGTCCCTGGGGCCGCATGGGCGGAAAGGGCTCCCGTAGGAAGGGCTCCCGTGTTGGTTGTCAACTGTGCCCAGGCCGCCGACGAGAGCGACAGAAGGGCGAGAATAAGCGTAAAAGATTTCTGTTTCATGTGCATTGAATCTTAAAAATTATACTTGTCGAATCTAAAAATTATACTTGTCGGATCTGAAAATTATACTTGTCGGATCTGAAAATTATACTTGTTGGATCTGAAAATTATACTTGTTGGATCTGAAAATTATACTTGCCGGTTCCAAGACCTATACTTCTCGGGTCGAATGGCCATACTTGCCGAGTCCGAGGGTCGCGCGTGCCTGGCCGCAATGTCCGCGCATGCCGGAAGACCGTGTCGTGCATGCCGGAAGACCGTGTCGCGCGTGCCGGGTCGCAACATCCGCGCCGAGGGGGGAGTCGCCGCCGAGGGGGTGTGCGGCGCGGCGGCCGCACGGCCGGGGCTTGCGGCGGCGTTGGCCGCAAGCCTCCCGCCACATGCCCCGGGCACGGCGCCTGCGCGTCAGCCCTCTATACGGTAGCTGATCTTCTCCATCTCGGCCCTGAGCTCCGTGCCGGGCGTGAAGATGATCTTCGGCTTGATGGTCTCGGTCTTGAACTGCTTGGCCGTGGCCGCGCCCTCGCTGGTGAGCGACACGCGCATCGTGCCCAAGTAGCCCAGCTGAACGCTGTAGCCGTCGTTGAGGTACTTGGGAAGCTCGTCGAGGAAGTTGGACAACACGTTCTCGATATCGCCGCGCGTGAGCGACGAGCGACCGGAAATGTCCTTGGCTATGGCCCTAAGGTCTTTCCTGCCCGCGTTGACGGGGTTGGCGTAAAACTTCTTCTGCTTCCTGTCCAGAGGATTCTGTCTTTCTACTAACTTGATTTTCATAACGATGAAATTTTTGAAGGTGATACAATAAATAAATAATAAACTCTATTTTCAAGCCCTTTTCGGGGTGTAAAAACTTCCATACGGGAGGAGGAAAATTTCCACACGGGAGGAAAGAAATTTCCA
>ONQK01000076.1 GCA_900319895.1 uncultured Prevotella sp.
CGCAATGGTGGAATTGGTAGACACGAGGGACTTAAAATCCCTTGGCCAGTAATGGCTGTGCGGGTTCGAGTCCCGCTCGCGGCACTTATTGTTGTATTCTCATAACCCGACCCATCATGCGCAACACTCTGCTACATCATCCCGTCAAATGGCAGTTTGCGCATCTTTTTGTTTCAATAGCCATGAATTTACTGAAAAAACAACTCTTTGCCGTCCTGATTTTACCGTTTTTAGTGGCGTGTGGGGGGAAAGGCGACGAAATAAGGATTGAAGGTGAGTTTAAGCATCTCAATCAGTCCAGTTTCTATATTTACAGCACAAATAATGTGATCAATGGGCTGGACACGATTCGTGTGGAAAACGGTAAGTTCACTTACCATAAGCCGTGCACGAACCAGGCCACGCTGATGCTCATTTTCCCCAATCTCTACGAACAGCCGATTTTTGTGGAGCCGGGCGCTCAGATTAAAATCAAGGGCGATGTGTCGAATCTTAGGGAAATGGAGGTGAAAGGAACCCGTGAAAACAAGTTGATGACAACTTTCCGCAAACAGTCGGCACACGTCTCACCGCCCGAGGCCGTCGCATTGGCAGAAGAGTTCATCAACGAGAATCCCGCCTCGCTTGCCAGCATTTACTTGTTGTCGAAATATTTTATCAAAACATCAAATCCAGACTACCGGAAAATAGATGGCTTGCTGAAGAAAATGGTAGAAAAACAGCCTGGAAACACTGCGGTGGAGCAATTGCAACAGCAAATAAAAGTTCTCAAACGATCTACTGTGGGCACCAAGCTGTCGGCATTTGTGGCCAAGGACGTGGACGGAAAAAAAATCACTCAAAAGCTGATTAATAAAGGCATTGCCATTGTCACGACATGGTCGGATGACCATCCGGAAAGCAAAGAGATGCAAAAACAACTCAGAAAGCTGCATGAGAAGTATGGCAAACGTCTGCAACTACTGAGTGTCAGTTTGGATGCGAGCCAAAAAAAGTGCAAAGAGGCGATTCAACGCGACTCCATCGCATGGACAAATGTCTGCGAGGAAAAAATGTTCGACTCCCCCATCCTGAAAACCCTCGGACTGATGGCTTTGCCCGACAACCTGGTGCTGGTCAATGGGCGTGTGGTAGCCCATGCGCTTCCATTCAATGAATTGGAGAAAGAAATAGAGAGACATTTGCAGGACAAAAACGTATAATTCTTCATATTTACACTTAAAAAATGCTAATCAAGACCTACTGTGCAGCCGTAAACGGGCTCCATGTGACAACAGTGACCATTGAGGTGCACCTGACGCGAGGCTTTAGGTATCGGCTGACCGGACTGGGCGACGAGGCCGTCCGCGAGTCACACGACCGCATCTCTGCAGCCTTGCTGAATAACGGATTTCGATTCCCCTCGGCAGACATTACTGTCAATATGGCCCCGGCCGACCTGCGGAAGGAAGGCAGCTCGTTTGACTTGCCGCTTGCCATTGGCATTCTTGCGGCAAATGACAACCTGAAGACGGAAAAAATTGCTGACTACATGATGGTAGGTGAGTTGGGGCTGGATGGGAAGTTGCAACCCGTCAAAGGCTCTCTGCCCATTGCCATCAGGGCTCGAAAGGAGAATTTCAAGGGGCTCATCGTCCCCAAAGCCAATGAGAAAGAGGCGGCTGTGGTCAACAACCTCGACGTCTACGGCATGGAAACGTTGACTGATGTGATTCATTTCATGAACGACAGCGAAAAGTTCGAGCCGGCCTTCGTCGACACGCGCCGCGAATTTTACGAAAGCCAATATGCCTTCGACCTTGATTTTGCCGATGTGCGTGGCCAGGAAAGCGTAAAACGGGCGCTTGAAGTGGCGGCGGCCGGTGGACATAATCTCATCATGATAGGGCCGCCGGGCTCTGGCAAATCGATGATGGCAAAGCGCCTTCCTTCAATTCTACCCCCATTGTCGCTGGCAGAAAGCCTAGAAACCACGCAAATACATTCGGTGGCGGGCAAATTGAGCAAAAACATGTCGCTCATTTCACAGCGACCGTTCCGCAGCCCACATCATACCATTTCGCAGGTGGCACTCGTTGGCGGCGGCGCGAATCCGCAGCCCGGAGAAATCTCCCTGGCGCACAACGGCGTACTTTTCGCGGACGAATTGCCTGAATTCAACAAGCAGACGCTTGAGGTGCTCCGTCAGCCGTTGGAAGACCGCAAGATCACTATTAGCCGTGCGAAATACACGATAGAATATCCTTGTTCGTTTATGTTTGTGGCTTCGCTCAACCCATGTCCTTGTGGCTATTACGGGGACCCTACCCATCATTGCGTGTGCACGCCGGGACAAATTATGCGCTACATGAGCAAAATCTCCGGCCCGCTGCTTGACCGCATCGACATCCATTGCGAAATTCAGGCCGTTCCTTTTTCAGAACTCTCGCAGATGCAGCCCGGCGAGCCTTCTTCTGTCATCCGTGAACGCGTCATCGCTGCCCGCAAGATACAAGAAGAGCGTTTCAAAGACTTTAAAAGCACGCATTGTAATGCCCAGATGACCGAGCGCATGCTCCACCAGTTTGCCGAGCCCGACGGTGCCTCGCTTGACATGCTCCGCTTGGCAATGGAAAGACTGAAACTCTCGGCAAGAGCCTACAGCCGCATCCTCAAAGTCGCCCGCACCATCGCCGACCTCGCCGGATCAGAGAAGGTCCTTTCCATGCACATCGCCGAAGCTATCGGGTATCGCAACCTCGACCGCGGCGACTGGGCAGAGCGAGGAGTGCAGATGCCGGGATAAGAACATGGACGGCAATGTCATGATAAAAGAAAAAGTTTTAAACCTCAATGGAAATAGGAGAGGCTGCCAACAAAGGATTTTAGATTGACTGGAGCATCGCCTGCGCAATGGATGGAAGGAGTCGGAAACGTTATATGAGAAATATGGTTGGAGTGGATTTTATAGGGAGACTTGGCAATCAGATGTTCACTTATGCCTTTGTGCGGGCGCTTTTTGACCAGCGGCCCACAAGACAAAAGGAATTTGTCGCCAACTTCAGGAGATGTGGAGACGGGAAGGCCGACGGTTGGGGCAACTCGCTACGTTTCCTCAATACATTGCCTTGTGTAGAAGAACGTGCGGACCTCATATTAAAATACGGGGAGCCGGCACAACGCATCCTTTACATCTTCTATA
Organism: uncultured Prevotella sp.; assembly: GCA_900319895.1. GTDB lineage: Bacteria > Bacteroidota > Bacteroidia > Bacteroidales > Bacteroidaceae > Prevotella. The sequence goes on from ONQK01000076.1 coordinate 3,182, forward strand.
AACTCTGCTGTAAAATACCTTTTGTCTACAGGAAAGGCAGATGGATGCATGCCTTGGAAAAGCTGATGAGAGACAAGGGCTTGCATTTTACGGGAGCCGCCGATGCCGCATACTGCATGGAGGTCAACGACAGCCGCGTCTTTGTCAGGGGATATTTTCAGGATCGTCGTTTTTTTGACCACATCCGCCCAATTCTGCTAAAGGAGTTCACACCCAGGCACCCGCCGTTGCCGCATAATCAGGAACTTTATGACGTCATCTCGCGTCCCAACAGCGTTTGTGTCAGTGTGAGGCGCGGCGACTATCTTAGTGATGCTTTCCGGAAGGACTTCCATGTCTGTTCGCCTGAATATTACCAAAAGGCTTTCCGTGCCATTTGCAGCCGGGTGCACAATCCTGTGTTCATCTTCTTTTCCGACGACATACAATGGGTGCGTGCCCATATGAAGGCAGAGGGGTTCCCATGCTATTATGAGAGGGGTGACGACCCTGTGTGGGAGAAGCTTCGCCTGATGTATAGTTGCCATCATTTCATCATTTCCAACTCCACTTTTGCCTGGTGGGCGCAATATCTGGGCAGTCGGGAAGGGAAAGAGGTCGTCAGCCCAGCC
>ONQK01000079.1 GCA_900319895.1 uncultured Prevotella sp.
CATGTCCTGGCAGACAAGTTCTTCTATCTTTTGCTCGAGAGCACTTTTGAGCAAAGCGCGAGCATACCGTACTGAAATTACGCCTATGTTCATAACACTAATTCTTATAGTCTGCTGACAAACCGTCAAGAAGTCTATCTATCATGCCCATTTGCTCTGCATCGGATGAAAGCTTGTCTTTGACAACTTTTTCTGCGATTTGCACAGACAATTCAGCCACTTGTGCGCGGATTTCGCTGATGGCTTGTTGTTTTTGGCTGTCGATCTCAGCTTTTGCTTCCTCCATGAGGCGAGAACTCTCCTCACGCGCTTTTTCCTGGGCCTTCGTGATGATGGCGTCGCGTGTCTCTGTAGCTTCTTTCAGAATTTGTGCTTGCTTCTCACGTGCATCCTGCAAAATGGCCTCACTTTCCTGCTTGATGTTCTCCAGTCGTTCCGATGCCTCATGTGCCTTCTGCAAGCTTTCGTCAATGTAGTTCTTGCGTCCTTCCACCATATTCAGTATGGCAGGAAAGGCAAATTTTACAAGGACGAAAAACACAATGGCAAATGCCAAGGTCATCCATATCAGGAGCCCGAGGTCAGGAGTGAGGATTGATGGCAATTTTGTCCAATCCATTAGCAGTAATTGTGTTTACTATTATTTAATAAGGAATGCACAAGCAGCAACTGCGAAGAGAGCGCAACCCTCGACAAATGCTGAAGTAAGAATCATGTTTGTCTGGATTTTGCTCGCCGCTTCCGGCTGACGTGCGATGGCGTCCATTGCGCTACCGCCAATTCTACCAATACCCATGGCTGCGCCAATTGTTGCAATACCTGCTCCGAGTCCACAGCCTAACTGTGCCAAGCCTTCTACGGCTAATAATGTTGAAAAAATCATAGTTGTTGTTGTTTAAATTAATAATGTTGTTTGTTTCTTGTTTTATCTCTAAATTGTTGTTATTCAGCATGATGTTCTTTGTTCGCCAGACCGATGAATACGGCGCTGAGCATCGTAAACACATAGGCCTGCACGAATGCGACCAAGAATTCCAGGGCATTCATGAAGAGCAACATGATGATGCTGAAGAGGTTCAAGCCCAGCCCAAGGCCCACGCCCATGCTCCATCCGAGGAAGATGACGCAGGTAAAACTGAGGATGACGGCGTGACCTGCCATCATGTTGGCAAAAAGACGAATCATGAGCGCAAATGGCTTGGTAAATATACCGAAAAGCTCTATTACCGGCATGATCGGAGCCGGGTAGGCTTTCAGGAACAAGGGTACCTCTGGCCAAAAAATCTCTTTCCAATATTCTTTATTGGCGAAGATGTTAATGGCTAACATCGTACAAACCGCCAAGAAAAAAGTGACGTTTATGTTTCCTGTCACATTGGCGCCGCCCGGGAAAAATGGTATCAACCCGACAAGGTTGGTCGTCAGGATGAAGAAGAAAACCGTCAATAAATAAGGTGCAAATTTCTTATACTTTTTCTCCCCAATTGATGCTTTCACCACGTCTTCGTTAATCATTGTGACCAACATCTCAATGGCTCCGACAAAGCCTTTGGGTGCCTCGCTGCGTTCGTCGCGCCCCTTATACCATCTTGCACAAGACAGGAAGACAATGATCAGGATGGCTACGACAAGCCAAATTTGAACGACCGTCTTGGTCATGCTTAAATCCAATGGCCTGGCTTCCGAACCGTCAGGCAGCCGCTCATAGATCTTCCCATGATGCTCTTTGCTGAAGAAAAAGCCGTCGGGCAGCGAGTGATGCGTGCAGAAGTGCCATTCCCCCGTGTTTTGGCTGCGGATGATGATGGGCAGTGGAATGCTAATGTGCTTCCCCTGATAGGTGGCGATGTGCCATTCGTAGGAGTCGGCCAAGTGTTCCAAAACGATTTCCGGTATGTTCAGCTGTCCGTCCCCGTGCCCTGCACTATTGGCAAGACTAGGGAGTGGCAGTAGTACAACCAACAAGATTATGATGTATTTTAATGACTTCATTATGTAATTCTTCTGTTTTTCAAGAGTGATTGACAATTTTTGCGAAAAAGACAACGTGGTGCAACAGACTTGCGAGGTAGAAGACCGCGAAAACGATGAAGAATACGCCCAGCGCGGCCCTGTCTGCCACTAGATAATAGACAAAGATGAGTATCAGCGCCAACAGCATCCTGAAGCCGGAGACCGACGTGTAGAAAGTCGTCAGGCTATCGGGCGCGTTTTTGGCAACATACTTCCACACCAATGCCGTCGCGATTCCCGTTAGCAGACAAAATCCCAAACTCACTAGTGCCGGCTGGAAAACCTGCTCCAAGAGCCAAATGCGCATCGTCAACATGCAACATAAGAATAGTCCGACGACAAGAAACAACTCTTGCTTGATGTACCGTTTGCTCAATTTGTCTACTTGTGCGTCCATTTAAACATTTTCTTGCATTTCGACTTCAATACAAACGCTGACAATATCCTTTTGCACTTCCGCAAATCCGCCAGAGACATTGAGTTGGAACTTTTCCCCCTTCAGGGTAGTCCATTCGACCTTCCCCTTTTCCAAAGAGGAAATGATGGGAGCGTGTCCGGTCAGTACTTCAAACGATCCTAGCGTCCCTGGAAGCATCACACTTCCCACTTCGCCGTCAAATTCAACCCTTTCCGGGGATACGATTTTCAATATTAGCATAAATCAGCGGATTTAAAATTACCCTTTGGCAGCTTCCATCAGCTTCTTACCCTTTTCGATGGCGTCTTCAATCGTTCCCACGTTCAAGAACGCCTGCTCGGGAAGGTAGTCCACTTCACCGTCGAGAATCATGTTGAAACCCTTGATGGTGTCTTCGATGGAAACCATTACGCCAGGAACGCCCGTGAACTGCTCTGCAACAGAGAACGGCTGGGAGAGGAAACGCTGCACGCGGCGCGCACGGTTCACGATTTGCTTGTCTTCATCCGACAACTCGTCCATGCCCAAGATGGCAATAATGTCTTGAAGCTCTTTATATCGCTGGAGAATTTGTTTCACACGTTGGGCGCAATCATAATGCTCTTTGCCTACAATCAGCGGGTCCAAAATGCGCGAGGTGCTGCCAAGCGGGTCAACCGCTGGATAGATGCCCAACTCCGTAATCTTACGGCTCAACTCTGTGGTTGCGTCCAAGTGGGTAAATGTAGTGGCAGGCGCAGGGTCGGTCAAGTCGTCAGCAGGCACATAAACAGCTTGCACTGAGGTGATAGAGCCTTTCTTCGTTGAGGTGATGCGCTCTTGCATCGCACCCATCTCCGATGCCAGCGTCGGCTGGTATCCTACGGCAGAGGGCATACGGCCCAAAAGCGCCGAAACCTCGGAGCCCGCCTGGGTGAAACGGAAAATATTGTCGATGAAGAAAAGGATGTCGGCCGCTTCGCCGTCCTTGCCGCCATTGTCACGGAACTCTTCCGCAACGGTCAGGCCAGAGAGCGCAACTGAGGCGCGCGCGCCCGGCGGCTCATTCATCTGTCCGTAGACCAAGGTGGCCTGTGACTTCTTCAGCTCTTCCGGGTCTACCAGCGAGAGGTCCCACTTGCCTTCTTCCATTGCTTTCTGGAATTTTTCCCCATAACGGACAACGCCCGACTCGATCATTTCCCTGATGAGGTCGTTTCCTTCGCGCGTGCGCTCTCCTACTCCGGCGAACACCGAGTAGCCGTTGTGTCCTTTGGCAATGTTGTTGATCAGCTCCATGATGAGCACCGTTTTTCCGACACCGGCACCTCCGAAGAGCCCGATTTTTCCGCCTTTCATGTATGGCTCCAGCAAGTCGATGACTTTAATGCCTGTAGCCAACATCTCCTTGCGCGTGGAAAGTTCTTCAAACTTAGGGGCTTCACGGTGAATGGGATAGGCGCCTTTCATGTCAAGCTGCTTCATGCCGTCGATGGGCTGCCCGATGACGTTGAGCATACGTCCCTTGATCTGGTCGCCAGCCGGCATCGTGATGGGGCTTCCCGTTGGGGCGACCTCGAGCCCACGTTGCAGGCCGTCGGTGTTGTCCATTGCCACACAACGAACTGTGTCCTCTCCAATGTGTTGCTGTACTTCTACGATGAGTTCGCGACCGTCGCGATGAGTCACCCTAAGGGCTTCATGGATTTTAGGTAACACTTTCTCCGCATCTTGTCCTTTGGTGTCGAAATAAACGTCGATAACAGGACCGATAATTTGAGAAATGTGTCCAACGATTTGAGACATAAATATTTATAGTTTTTAGTGATTAATTTCCGTATTTTTTCAAAATTCCGTGCAAATTTACTGTTTTTTTTGAAATGTTGCAAACTTTTTGAGGTTTATGTTTTAAAATCTTTCAATAGCGGTTTTTCATTGGTTGAAATCTTTATTGGACATGCTGTTTTTAGTGTTTTCCATACGGAAAATGAAAAAAGCAACCCTTCTGTCATGAAAGATTGCTTGCGGTGCGTACGGGACTCGAACCCGTGACCTCCTGCGTGACAGGCAGGCATTCTAACCTGGCTGAACTAACGCACCTCGTTTCGTTTGCGGTTGCAAAGTTATAATATTTTTTTGGTTCGACCAAACTAAATCTCATTTTTTTATAAAAAAAGTTGCATTATCCATGCATTTGAATAAGAATTTCCGTCAAAAACCCAGTCCTTGAGCAGATTTTTGTGTTCAAATCCGCATCTTTCAAAGAGATTGAAGGACTTTTCATTCTCATCGCTCACAAAAACATATAGCTGATGTAGATGCAGTGTTTTTTTGGCATAGTCGATCAATCTCAGGATTGCCGCCTGGGCATATCCGTAGCCGCGATGAAACTTGTTGAGCACGATGCCCACCTCTGCCCTGTTGTGCTTGCCGTCAAAATTGAAGACGTCCACGATGCCTATCGGGTCTTTTTTCTCGTTTTCTATCACTAGCCTCACTTGTTTGTCGACATAAATGTCGTTTGTACACATTATTATATAATTGTTCAGCGCATAGCGAGAGTAGGAAACGGTTGAGGAGCCGACGTTCCAAAGGTCGGTGTCGTTCTCCACGTCGTAGAGCAAGTCCAGGTCTTCTGGCTCAAGTGCCCGCAATGCTATTTGGGGCAATTCCGTGTATTGGCTCATTTTATGATTTCTGCTAGGGTTATCAACACTTCTGTCTTGAGGCTGTAAGTTGCCATTTCAACGTTTTTTTGGGGCTGTTGCGCGAAACAGGCGAAGATTTTGTCATAGCTGAAGGCCTCCGTGTCATACACGACATAGGTCACTGCATTGGGTGGCGTCTGAATGTCCATGCCTTGATGTCCTTGTGGCAACGATTCCTCCGTCCCTTCAATGAATTCCAATGCGGAAAGTCCTTTTTGGGCGACCAGTTTCCGGCATTTCTCCAACATTTCAACCGTTCCGATAAAAATGAAGTCGGCTTGCATCATCTTGTTTTGCTTAGTCAACCCAAGCGAAGCGTTGACTTTTTCACTGAGCATCTTGAGCAATGCGAGTGTCGCCTTGAGGTAAATTGCCATTTTGATGATTCCCGTCAGCCAAATTTGGTAGTTCTTGTAATGTTTTTTGAAGAAAATCAACATGGCTTGGTAGAAGACGTGAACGTATCTGAACGAAGACCGGTGCGTACTTTCCCCCTTGTAGTGCAATATGCTGGTCGGGATGAACCAATTCTCGAATCCTCCTTTTAGGAGGCGGTACGAGATGTCGATGTCTTCGCCGTACATGAAAAAGTCTTCGTCCAAAAGTCCTATTTTGTCCAATGCCGTTTTTCTTAAAATGCAGAATGCGCCGCTCATGACCTCAATCTTTGCAGGCTCCGTCCATGGCAAATAGCCCATGTAGTAACGTCCGAAACGTTTGTGGGACGGGTATTTTCCCGTCAGTCCGCACATCTTGTAAAAAGAGGTTTGCAGTGTTGGCAGCCCGCGCCGCGACTCCATCGCATTCTCGCCATTGGCTTTCAGCATGCGCACTCCCGCTCCACCTGCCTTGGGGTGTGCGTCCATGAATTCCAGCACTTCCCTGATGGTGTTTTCGCCGACGATGGTGTCTGGATTGAGCAGCAGGGCGTATTCACACTCCACCTCTCTGAGTATCAGGTTGTTGGCCCTTGAAAATCCCAAATTGTGTTGTGAGGCGACGAATTTGACTTGTGGGAACTTTTTCTCCAGGTATTCAATCGATCCGTCGCGTGAGTGGTTGTCTACGACAAAAATTTCCGCGTCAATGTTCTTGATTGAGTTCAAAACACTATTGAGGCATTGCTCCAAGTAGTATTTCACATTGTAATTGACGATGAGGATGGCTAATTTCATGCTTCTATTTCAGAATTACAACGTATTTTTGACGGATAGATGAAAAACAGGCAAAGTGCCAGGATTATGGCCAGGTAGGCAAACGACACCTGCATGAAAAGGTAATAAAAGGCCAGGTTCAACAGCAATGGGATGAAAATGAGGAGCATTCTTCTGCTTGCCCATCGCATCAGCGCATTATACTTGTTGTCTCCGGTCAGCTGCCGGTGGATTTTTTTGAACTTGAAAAGGCGCAATGCCACGGGAATGCAGGCGATGGTCAGTAGTTGCATTGCAATCGTGAAGTAAAACTCGTCTGTTCCTTTTTCCAAAAGTGCGCCGGCGGGGAAGATGCCGCATTCAAAAGCAATCAAGATGATTGCCGTGGCGCTTAAAAATATGAAGAATAGCTTCAACAGCTTGTTTTGTATATAATTTATTGCCATGGTTTATTTGCCAAAAGGTGTTCTGCTGAGAATTGAGCGGCCCAGGGTCACTTCGTCGGTGTATTCTAATTCATCGCCGACGGAAATCCCCCTGGACAAGGTTGTTAGCTCGATGTTGAACTCTTGTAGTCGTCGAGAAATATAAAAATTGGTTGTGTCGCCTTCCATCGTACTGCTTAGTGCCAAGATAACCTCTTTCACTTCTCCTTGTTTCACACGTTCTGTGAGCGACTCTATCTGCAAGTTGTGGGGTCCCACGCCATTCATCGGCGAGATGACCCCGCCAAGGACATGATAAAGTCCGGAGAATTGTTGGGTGTTCTCTATTGCCATAACATCCTGAACGTTTTCCACCACACAGACCATTGAGCGGTCGCGTCGCGGGTCTGCGCAAATGGGGCAAGTGTCTGTATCACTGATGTTATGGCAGGTGTTGCAGTATTTAATATCCTTTTTCAGATCCACGATGGCCTTGGCAAATGCTTCCACTTCGTCCAAGTTGCGTTGAAGTTGGTTGAGCACTAGCCGAAGCGCCGTCTTTCTGCCGATCCCAGGGAGTTTTGAGAATTCAGAGACGGCTTTTTCCAGCAGTTTTGATGGAAGTTCTTGCGTCATTTTTCAATCGTCAAAGAGATACACACCTATTCCCACTTTGAGCCCAATGGTTGAATAGTCGCTGTGTGCCCGGAACGACTGGTCATAGTAAACAGATGGCTCAATGGTGACGGAGCGATTGATGTAAAAAGCGTATCCTACTTCGATGCCTGGCATGATATCGTTGTAATTGTGGTTGGCATGCAGGAGTTTTGCATTGACACCTAAGAACAGGCCGTTCTGAATAATGTAATAACGACCGCCAACTCCTAGCGTGATATGGTCTGCTATTGCCTTATTCCCATTGTGTTCATAGGAGAGTGAGGCAAGTGCCATCAAATTGTCTGCAAAGAGGTATCCGCCTTTGGCTTCGAGTCCGAAATTCAATCCGGTAGCACCTGTGTAATTCATGTTAAGCCCTGTGAGGGAAGCTCCGACATATCCTTTTCCCTCTTGAAACTGTGCCTGAGCTGCAAATACTGAACACAAGGCGAGAAGTGTTGTGAAAATTTTCTTTTTCATTGTTTGTTATTTTTTAGTTTTCTGTTCCAAATCATAAACCAGGTTATAGCAATGACAAACACTATTCCTCCAATGACGTAGGAGAGCGTCAAATCCAGGCCCAGCGTCTGTTGGCTGGCAAAGAGGAATGTGCCGCAGGTGACGGTCATGAACAAGGCTGGTATCAATGTTATGAAGTATGGCTTGTCTTTTTTAGCCAAATACACCGTCAGCATCCATAGGGTGAAGACCGAAAGCGTCTGATTGGACCATCCGAACCAGTTCCAAATGAGCTTGAAGCCGTCGGGATAGTTTTTTTGCCAAATCAAAATCAGGATAACGGTCAAAAACAGCGGTATACACACCATCAACCGTTGACTGACAGACTTTTGCCCGATTTTCAGAAAGTCGGCCACGATGAGACGTGCACTACGCAAAGCGGTATCGCCGCTGGTGATCGGTGCTGCCACCACACCGAGCATGGCAAGGATGCCACCCGCGATGCCAAGCCACTCATTGCAAATAATATTTACGACGGCCGGCGCCGAGGTGTAAACGCCGTTTGCCCCCTTTGCGGCAAGCGTTTCGTATCCAGGAAGTGGTTCGTTGTAGAAGAAAAACATGGCTATGGTCGCCCAAACCAATGCAACGACGCCCTCGGTTATCATGGCTCCGTAGAAAATGGGACGCCCCATTTGCTCTTTTTTCACGCATCGTGCCATTAATGGGCTTTGGGTGGCATGAAATCCGCTGATGGCACCACAGGCAATGGTGATAAACAAGCATGGGAAGATGGAATCGGTGAAGCCAAGCCTTGTCTCTGCCATACCGCTGAATCCATCCCAGATTTCAGGGATGTGAGGCGTTTTGATGAACAAAACGACCAATAGCGCCAATGCCATAAATAGTAAGGAAAAAGCGAAAACAGGGTATATTTTCCCTATGATTTTGTCAATGGGCAACATCGTTGCAATGATGTAGTAGACAAAAATAACCAAGATCCAGAAAACACTTTTACCAAGCCATTGCTGGGCAATTTCCGGTTCCCAGATGTTGGTGAGGATCTCAGCCGGGCTATACACAAATACTGCGCCGACAATGATGAGTAGGAGTACGGAAAAGACCAGCATGATGTTTTTTGTCGAACTGCCGAGATAATGGCCTATCAGGTCGGGCAGATTTGCGCCGCCATGGCGTATGGAAAGCATCCCGCTCAAATAGTCGTGCACCGCGCCGGCGAAAATGCACCCCAAGACAATCCACAGATAGGCGACTGGCCCGAACTTCGCACCCATGATGGCGCCAAAGATTGGCCCCGTGCCGGCGATATTCAGAAACTGAATCATGAATATTTTCCAGCTAGGAAGAACGATAAAGTCTACTCCATCGGCTTTTGCAACGGCTGGCGTGACACGGTCATCCGGCCCGAAAACCCTTTCGACGAACCTTCCATAAGTAAAATAAGCAAAAATCAGAATGATCAGGCTGATGGAAAATGTAATCATAAATTCAACTAATTTCTACTGTTTATCTTGCCACAAGCCCCTATTCTGTCTCAACAAGGACAAACAAGACTTTGCAAAGATACAAAAAAGTACTGTTATCCCTATCAAAACTACTTTTTTTTTATTACCTTTGTCCGAAATTATAAATTCCATGAACAATTACATCCTCAAAATATCACTTTACCTCCTCTTCTTATCTACAACAACACCATCAACGGCACAGGCAAATGTGCATTTCACTTCAAAATCGACAGGCAACTCCCCAAAATACGAGGTACGGGCGGCATGGCTGGCAACCATTGGCGGCATCGACTGGCCTAGTTCATACGCATCGACTGCAGCTGGCGCCAGTCGACAAAAACAGGACTTGGTGAAAATTCTTGACCAGCTGCAACAAATAAATGTCAACACTGTCATGATCCAGGCTCGCGTGCGCGGCACAACGATATTTCCATCCGCACATGAGCCTTGGGACGCTTGCCTGACCGGGAAGCCCGGTGTTTCTCCCGGCTATGACCCTTTGCTCTTCGCCATTGAAGAATGCCATAAGCGAGGGATGGAGTGCCACGCATGGATTGTTGCCATACCAATGGGCAAATGGAACGGGGCGGGATGTAGAAATCTGCGCCAAAAACGCCCTGAGCTGCTTAAAAAAATCGGCGACGAAGGGTTTCTCAACCCAGAGCATCCACAAACCGCCAATTATCTGTCCACATTATGTGGAGAAATCGTAGACAAATATGATGTCGACGGCATTCATTTGGACTATATTCGCTATCCGGAGACTTGGAAAATCAACGTCCCACGCCGGCAAGGCCGTGAGCATGTCTCCAATATTGTGCGGGCCATTTACGAGAAGACCAAGCCGCAAAAGCCGTGGCTTAAACTCAGCTGTGCCCCCATAGGCAAATACGCAGACCTCAGCCGATATTCTTCCAATGGCTGGAATGCCTACGAGCGCGTGTGCCAAGACGCACAACAATGGCTTTCCAAGGGATGGATGGACCAGCTCTACCCCATGATGTATTTTCGCGACAATCAATTCTTCCCATTTGCCATCAATTGGGCTGAAAATGCCTATGGGAAGGACATCGTCCCCGGGCTAGGCATCTATTTTCTCGACCCGCGTGAGGGGAAATGGAAATTAGAGGACGTCGTCCGCCAGATGGCCGTTTTGAGGCAATTAGACATGGGACAGGCCTTTTTCCGAACAAAATTTCTACTCAACGACACCAAGGGCATTTATCAATTCCTGAAAACCCAGTTTTACAGACATCCCGCCTTGGTGCCGCCGATAGATAAATCACAAAAAAAGCCTGAAAAGCCGATGCAATTGGCAATAGAAACCATGAAAGGCGGCAGCCTCCGCATCTCGTGGACAGGACAGGCACCTTATTATAATATATATGCCTCGGAAGACTATCCAGTTGATCTTAACAATGCGCAAAATCTGCTGATTGCACGCACCATGCAACGTACGGTAACATTGAACTCGGTTCGTCGCCTGCGACACTTTGCCATCACTGCGGTAGACAGGTTCGGTAATGAGAGTCAACCGCTGGAACAAGTGGGAAATCGCGAAAAACGTAGCCCGAATTTCCTGAAAAACGATGGTATGGCCGTCTATCTTCCTGACCTCAAGGCAATTGCAGATATTCATTACACCGTTATTGAAACCCTCCAAGGCAACATTGTTGCCACTCAGACACTTCAGTACACCTCAGAAGCCCAAGAGCAACAAACCTTGGTTGATGTCAAGCAAATTCCCAATGGCATGTATGTCTTGCGTAGCGTGAATAAAAAAGGGAAGTCGCACCGGCTGGGATACTTTGCCATTAAACGCAAAACCGAAAGTCTCTAATGACCACAAATGCAAAATATTTCAACAAATCAAAAAAAAACTGACATGACGAAAACAATATGCTTCCGGTTGATGCTGACGCTGTTTTTGATGGCAAGATGGCTGGATGGCAACGCTCAAAACCACGTTGCATACAGTCCAAACATTGCCACAATTCAAGTCACGGCGGGCGGCGACTGGCTCTCCCCTCCCATTATTGTCTTGGGCGGACAAACTGCCATTCACATTAGTTTCGACGACTTGACACACGAATACAAACGATATACCTATGCCATTGAGCACTGCGAAGCCGACTGGACGACCTCAAAAGGACTTTTCCCCGGCGACTACCTCAGCGGATTTCGCACCGGAATGACCATCGATCAGCTGGAGGAGTCGTTAAATACAAACACCCTCTATACTCATTATCAACTGGAAATTCCCAACAACGAGTGTCAAATAAAGATGAGCGGCAATTACCGCCTGACTGTTTTTGACGAGAATCACGACAACCAGCCCGTTCTCAGCGTCTGTTTCATGGTTGTTGAACCACAAGTCGGCATTCAACTGGATGTCACGACAAACTGCGATACGGACATCAACAACAAGCATCAGCAGGTTTCAATGACGGTCAATTACGGTCAACTCACCGTTAGCGACCCTTCAACACAGCTCAAAACCGTTGTCATGCAAAACTACAGTTGGCAAACTGCCCGAAAGAACCTTCAGCCACAAGTCATCCTGCCCGCGGGCCTGCGATGGGAGCATAATAGAAACTTAATTTTTGAGGCAGGAAACGAGTACCGGAAATTTGAGATGCTGAATGCGCACGTCGCCTCCATCGGCATCGAGAAAATCGTTTGGGACGGCACCGACTTCAACGTCATGCTCTACCCTGACGAAGTATGCTACAACTACATCTATGACGAGGATGCCAACGGCTCATTCTTCATCAGAAACAGCGACTATACGGAGATGGAAAAGACGACGGACTACATGAAAGTGCATTTTACCCTCCAAATTCCACAAATCACGGGGAAAATCTATGTCGACGGCGCATGGACCAACGAGCAGAAAGACGAAAAATACGAAATGGTCTATAACACGGAAACCAAGGCCTACGAACTCTGCCTACACCTCAAGCAAGGCTATTATTCCTACCGGTATTTATGGGAAGAGTGCCCGGGGCGCATCCGCAACCTGCCCACAGAAGGAAATTTCTACCAAACCGAGAACGAATACCAGGCACTGGTATACTTTAAGGGGCACGCCGACCGCGCCGACCGCCTGGTGGGCTATCAACAAGTCCAATTTAAGTAAGTTTGATAAACATTTATTTTGTTATCTCAAAAAGAAGTTGTATTTTTGCACGATATTTATAAATAGAAGATCTTTATTTAACATTTAATCCAAAAATCAAATATCGTGGCTGATACAAAATTCATCTTTGTTACAGGCGGCGTCGTTTCCTCATTAGGGAAAGGCATTATCTCCGCCTCCATTGGCAAATTGCTGCAAGCACGAGGGTATAAAATTACGATTCAGAAATTCGACCCTTATATAAACATTGACCCCGGGACGCTCAACCCCTATGAACACGGCGAATGCTACGTTACCGTCGATGGCATGGAGACCGACTTGGACCTGGGGCATTACGAGCGCTTTACGGACATCAAGACGACCAAGGCCAATTCCCTGACGACAGGACGAATCTACAAAGCTGTCATCGATAAAGAAAGACGTGGCGACTATTTAGGGAAAACCATCCAGGTGGTACCCCATATTACCGACGAAATCAAAAGAAACGTCAAGGCCTTGGGCAAAAAAAATGAGTACGACTTTGTCATCACCGAAATCGGCGGCACCGTCGGCGACATCGAGAGCACACCGTTCCTGGAAGCCATCAGGCAGATGAAATGGGAACTGGGCAGCAAAGCCGTCAGCGTACACCTGACTTATGTGCCCTACCTAAAAGCTGCGGGCGAATTGAAGACAAAACCCACACAACATAGTGTAAAAGAGCTGCAAAGCATTGGTATCCAACCAGATATACTTGTCCTTCGCACCGAGAAGCACCTCAATACCGAGGTCTTGAAGAAGGTGGCTAGTTTCTGCAACGTTGACATGGACTGCGTCATTCAAAGCGAAGATCTTCCAAGCATCTACGAAGTGCCCGTCAACATGCAAAACCAGGGCTTGGACGTGGCCATTCTTAAGAAAATGGGCGAAAAATTGGGCGAGACACCGACGTTGGGGCCTTGGAAAAACTTTCTGGAACGTAGCAAAAAGGCAAAAAAACAAGTGAAAATCGGCTTGGTGGGCAAGTACGACCTTCAAGATGCCTACAAAAGCATCCGTGAGGGACTTTGTCAGGCAGGCATTTACAACGACCATAAAGTCGTGCTCACATTCATCAACTCCGAGAAAATCGACGAGTCAAACATCGAAGAATTATTGGAGGGTCAAGACGGCATCGTCATCTGCCCGGGCTTTGGACAACGCGGCACAGAAGGCAAGATCAAGGCCGCGCATTATACCCGCACCCACGACATCCCGACCTTCGGCATTTGCCTTGGCATGCAAATGATGGTCATCGAATTTGCGCGGAATGTCCTGGGATATACGGACGCCAATTCGCTTGAAATGAACGAAAAAACGGCGCACAACGTCATCGACATCATGGAAGAGCAGAAAAACATCACCAACATGGGCGGCACCATGAGACTGGGGGCCTACGAATGCCTGCTGAGACAAAAATCGCGCGCGTGCGACATCTACAAGTCTGAGCACATCCAGGAACGCCACCGCCACCGCTACGAGTTCAACAACAAGTATCAAAGTGAATTTGAAAAGGCTGGCATGATGTGCGTCGGCAAAAATCCGGAGAGCGACTTGATTGAGATTGTGGAGATTCCCGGTCTGAAATGGTATATTGGAACCCAATTCCACCCGGAATACCAGAGCACGGTACTCAATCCGCACCCCTTGTTTGTCAACTTTGTTAAAACGATCATTGAAAATAAAAAATAAATGGATAAAAATACAATAATAGGATTCGTCCTTATCGCCGGCATCCTGATAGGCTATAGCTTTTGGACACGCCCTTCCGCAGAAGAAATGGCAGAAATCGCCCGCCAGGACTCAATTGCACAGGTTGAGCAAAAAAAACAAGCAGAACGGCTCAAAAACCAGCAACCCCAGCAACTTGAGCTCCAAAAGGCAAGTGAAGAAGACACCACACAACTGTTTTATGCAGCTTTGAGAGGCGAGAGCCAGCAAGTGGTGCTCAAAAACTCGAAACTGGAGCTCACGCTCAACTCAAAAGGAGGTACTGTCAGCAAAGTGGTCATCAAAGATTTTGAAGACATCAACAACAACAAGGACATTACACTTTTTGAGGGCAACGACCATTCGCTGAACTTTATCCTAGCCACGAAAGAGGCGAACATCAATACATCCGACCTGTTTTTCATGCCATCCGACATCACGGACTCAACCGTTACGATGGTGGCACAGGCAGATGCAGGGAAATCGATAGAGCTGAAATACACACTCCATCAAGACTATTTGCTGCACCTGCAACTCTTGGTCAATGGCATGCAAGGTGCTTTCCAACCCAATACCAACAGCATCGACATCAATTGGTTTGAAAAATGCCAGCAGCAGGAAAAAGGGTTTACGTTCGAAAACCGTTATGCCACCCTTACCTACCATCTTCTGGATGGCGGAACCGACTATCTGAACGAGAGTAAAGAGAAAATCGATGAGAACATTGAAGAAAAGACCGACTGGGTGGCCTTCAAGAACCAGTTTTTCTCTGCCGTGATGATTGCCAAGACCCACTTCAACGGCAACGCACTGTTCACCAGCATCCCACAAGAAAAAGGGAGCGGCTACTTAAAACAGTATGAGGCCAAAATGAAGACCTCTTTTGACCCCAATGGAAAAACGCCAACCGAACTGGAATTCTATTACGGCCCCAACGATTTCCGATTGCTTCAAAAGGTGGAAGAAGGCAGCAAGTTTAAGAAAGACTTAGAATTACAACGGCTGGTTTACTTGGGCTGGCCTCTTTTCCGCATCATCAACCGTTGGTTTACCATCTACGTCTTCGACTTTCTGACCAGCCTTAACATCAACATGGGAATTGTCTTGATCCTCATCACGTTGCTGCTCAAACTCATCACCTTCCCATTGGTAAAAAAGAGTTACATGAGCTCGGCAAAAATGCGTGTCTTAAAACCAAAATTGGAAGAGGCGACAGCGCACTTGAACAAACCTGAAGACCAAATGCAGAAACAGCAAGTCATGATGCAGGAATACGCCAAATATGGTGCCAGTCCTCTCTCGGGCTGTTTGCCGATGCTGATTCAAATGCCTATCTGGATCGCAATGTTCAACTTTGTGCCCAACGCCATCCAGCTGCGCCGGGAAAGCTTCCTGTGGATAAAGGACCTGTCAACATACGACCCGATTTACGAATGGGGAAAGAGCCTGCCGCTCATCGGCGACCACCTCTCCTTGACTTGCATCCTGTTTTGTGTTGCCAACATCCTGTACTCTTGGATGACCATGCGCCAGCAACGCGACCAGATGGTAGGACAACAAGCAGAGCAAATGAAGATGATGCAGTGGATGATGTACCTCATGCCGCTCATGTTCTTCTTCATGTTCAACGACTACTCCTCTGGCCTGAACTTCTACTATTTTGTGTCACTCTTCTTCAGCGCAGCCATCATGTGGACACTCCGCAAGACGACAAACGACCAAAAACTGCTCCAGACACTGGAATTACGCTATCAGGAGAACAAGAACAATCCTAAGGTGAAAGGACTGGGCGGGCTTGCCTCACGACTTCAAGCCATGCAGGAGCAGCAGCTCGAGATGCAGCGCAGACGCGAAGAAATCCTGAAAAATCGAAAGAATAACTAAATATCTATTTATGAACAAAAAATTATTCATCGTAGCATTGGCCTTCATCGGTCTCTCTACACCAATTAAAGCACAAGTGAATATAGGTAAAAACAACATCAAGCTCAAGAGCGATTTGATGACACCTGAAGCACTTTGGGCAATGGGGCGCGTCGGCGGCTATGCACCATCGCCAGACGGCAAACAAGTTGTGTACAACGTTGCCTATTACAGTGTAAAAGAAAACAAGAGCCATCATGTGCTCTACATCATGGATGCCAATGGCAAGAACCAAAAGCTCCTGACGACTTCGGCCGCAAACGAGACCGATGCGGCATGGATTGAGAAAGGAAAAAGAATCGCTTTCCTGACCAAAGGGCAAATATGGTCAATGAACCCTGACGGAAGCGACCGTAAACAACTCACCAATTCCAAGATTGAAATCGAAGGATTCAAATTCTCACCAGATGAGAAACGAGTAATCCTCATCAAATCCCTGCCCTACTACGGCACCATCAAAAAGAATCCGGCCGACCTGCCCAAGGCCACAGGACGATTGGCCACAGACATGAACTATCGCCACTGGGACCATTATGTTGAGTCTATCATGCACCCGTTTGTGGCAGAAGTGAACGATGGCAGCATCACAGAAGGCACCGACATCCTTGAAGGCGAGCCATACGAATGTCCCATGGCACCATTTGGAGGCATTGAACAACTCGACTGGAGCGCCGATTCCAAAACGGTTGCTTACACTTGCCGCAAAAAAACAGGCGTGGAATATGCCATTTCAACGGACTCGGACATTTTCCTCTATGAAATTGAGACAAAAACACATAAAAATCTCTGCAAACCAGCCGACTACAAGGCACCAAAAGTGGATTTGAGCAAAACACTGAAGTACCAGAGCGTCAATGCACCCGAAAACCTGAAGAACAACCCGGGATATGACCAAAACCCAAGATTCTCGCCAGACGGCAAGTATGTTGCATGGCTGTCAATGGCTCGTGACGGATACGAGGCAGACCGCCAACGCCTGTGCTTGTATGATTTGACCAAAGATACAAAAACCTACCTGACAGAAAGCTTCGACTCAAACGTGGATGACTTCTGCTGGTCCGACAACAAGGATGCCTTGATTTACTTCATCGGTGTATGGCACGGAACTGTCAACATGTATTCTGTCAATGCCAAAGCTGAAGTGAAAAAACTGACGAACATGCAGGCAGACTTCGGGTCGCTGAAAATGCTCAACAACAAAAAACAGCTCATTGCAGAGCAACACAGCCATGCGGCAAGCGCCGACCTTTATGTGATTACACCCAATTCTAAAAATCCGGCCAAAACGACAGTACAGCAAATAACATTTGAGAACAAGCATATCTTCGACCAGTTGGCAAAAATTCAAGTAAAGCCACGATGGACAAAGGCTTCAGACGGAAAAGACCTGCACTATTGGGTGATTTTGCCACCAAACTTCGATGAAACAAAGAAATATCCGACCCTCCTCTTCTGCGAAGGCGGGCCGCAAAGCCCCGTCTCCCAATTTTGGAGCTACCGCTGGAACTTCTACATCATGGCTGCCAACGGCTATGTCGTCATCGCACCCAACCGCCGAGGCCTGCCTGGATTTGGAAGCCAATGGTGTGAGCAAATTTC
>ONQK01000113.1 GCA_900319895.1 uncultured Prevotella sp.
AGTTGACGAAATTGAATTCAAGGTTTCTGGCAAGGAAATTTTGGATGCTGGTTGGCGAGTGGTTTATCAGAAACAAGACGAAAAAGATGAGGCAAACGTGTCGCCATCGGGTGACGAAAATGGTGCTACCGACGAAGAACGCACACTGCCGACCTTCAAAAAAGGCGAAAGCGGCCCTCACACACCGACTTTGACCGAAAAATGGACAACGCCACCGCCCTACTACACCGAGGCGACGCTACTTCGCGCGATGGAAACCGCCGGTAAATTCGTGGACGACGAGGAACTGCGGGCCGCCTTAAAAGAGAACGGAATCGGTCGTCCGTCGAGCCGCGCCAGCATCATCGAGACGCTTTTCAAACGCAATTACATCCGTCGCGAACGCAAACGCCTCGTCGCCACGCCGACCGGCATCGAACTCATCGACACCATACAGGAAGAACTGCTCAAAAGTTGTGAACTCACAGGCATTTGGGAGAAAAAACTGCGCGACATTGAGCATCAGAAATATGATGCGCAACAATTTGTCAACGAACTCAAGGCGCAAATTATACAAATCGTCAATGATGTCAGGAGCGACAGGTCCAATCGCCACATCACCATAGTTGTGCAAGAAGAAGAAGTCAAGAAAACACGGAAAAGAACTTCTCCCGCTACACAAAAGAAAAATGCGACCAAGCCCAAGACAAGAGTCAAGAGCGCCATCAGTTCGGCTGAGCCACTCGGCCAGCCCTGCCCCGTCTGCGGAAAAGGCAGCCTCATCAAAGGGAAGACAGCCTACGGATGCAGTCGGTGGAAAGAAGGTTGCACCTATCGCCTCCCATTTGTCAATAGCCTAGATTCTCGCCCACAAGAATAATAATGTGACGCCTTACGGGATGCGAGTTGCGCAAGAAATGAATGTAATTGCAGATACTTTGCGGTGAATGGCATTGATGGCAGCAGCCATCGGCATGGCAAGGTGTCTGAATGTCGAACCGGGCGGCATTGACAGGAGCTGCCGTCCCCCACGCCCGGGCGAGCGCACTGTCTACATCTTGGCAAACTTTATTCATGCCCACCAAAAAGATCACACGCTCCGGCCCCCATGTGATGGCTGCGACTCGATTGCCATTGCCGTCAATGTTGACCACCACACCGTCCTGGCTGATGGCATTGACACTGGAGAGATAGAAGTCGCACTCAAAGGCCTTGCGGTAAATGGCTAATTTTTGGGCCTCGTTTTTGGCCTCTTCACGGTCATAGACGACATAGTCGCCCGATTTTACGGCCTGCACCAGCCCGCTGTCGCGGATACTCATCGATCCGCCCCACGACACACTGCTGCCCGCGGGCATCAGCTGCAAGGCCTGTGCTACGGCCTCTTCATGTGTTGGACAATAATAGGCCTCAAAATGCCGTTGTTCTAAATTCTTGATCATCTTTTGCGCCAACAAGGCATTGCGCATGTCAATAGGTTTCTTCGCCATGGTTTGTGAAAGTATAAAAATACGAATGCAAAATTAAACTTCTATGCTGAAATGGTTTGATGGATTCGGCAAATGAGAAGCCTGCGTCAAACACTTGTTTTCAGATTTCCCTCACATAATCTACAAAGGCAAAATCATAAGCATGCCTCTCGTCTTTTGAGTGCAGCTCTTTTCGCTCCACTTGCCATCCATCGTAAGCCGGAAAGAACGCATCCGCCTGCGCGGGCATGTCGTCTATTTCCGTCAGATAAAGGCGCTTTGCCCTCTCCAACGCCTGTCGATACACTGTCGCGCCGCCAATGACGAAGATTTCCTCGTCTTCGCGGCAGGCCGCCAGCGCCTCGTCCAGTGTCTTGAAACACTCGCAGCCCGGCAGCTCGTTCACCGTTTGGCTCAGCACAAGATTCCGGCGATTGGGCAATGCCCCTTTGGGCAGCGACTCAAACGTCTTCCGCCCCATGAGAATGGTATGTCCCGTGGTCAGTGCCTTAAAACGCTTCAGGTCATCGGGCAGCCAATAAATCAATTTGTTTTCAAAGCCAATTGCCCTGTTTCGTGCAACGGCAGCAATAATGTTAATGGTCATTTTTTTGAGATAAAGATTATCAAATGAATAACTACACACTCACATCGGCCTTGATATGCGGATGCGGCTGATAGTTTTCCAGCTGAAAATCCTCATACTTAAAGCTAAAGAGGTCCTTTACATCAGGATTGATGTGCATGACAGGCAATTGTCTTGGAGAGCGCGTCAGTTGGAGTTCGGCTTGCTCAATGTGGTTAAGATACAAGTGTGTGTCGCCCGTGGTATGAATAAATTCCCCTGCCTGCAGCCCCGTCACCTGCGCCATCATTTGCAACAACAGCGCATAGGAGGCGATGTTGAACGGCACACCCAAGAAAGTATCTGCCGAGCGCTGGTAAAGTTGCAGTGAGAGCTTGCCCTCTGCCACATAAAACTGGAAAAGACAATGGCAGGGCGGCAGGGCCATCTGTTCCACCTCGGCCACATTCCATGCACTGACAATCATCCTTCTTGAATCGGGCGAGTGCTGCAGTTGCTGGCAAACATGCTGTATCTGGTCTATCGTTCCACCTTGATAGTCGGGCCACGAGCGCCATTGATGCCCGTAGACAGGGCCTAGTTCGCCATTCTCGTCGGCCCATTCATCCCAGATGCTCACGCCATTTTCCTTTAAATAGGCGATGTTGGTCTCACCACGCAAGAACCACAATAGTTCGTGGATGATAGACTTCAAGTGCAGTTTCTTCGTAGTGAGCAAAGGGAACCCATCGCTCAGGTCGAAGCGCATTTGATGTCCAAAGACGCTTTTGGTGCCCGTTCCCGTGCGGTCGGTCTTCACCGTTCCTTCTTGTAGAATTCGACCGAGTAAGTTTAAATATTGTTTCATAGTTCAAGTATTGTATTATTTTCGTTAGGGATATGTCCACTTTTTATTTTCCACTCCATGGGATAAAGATTGTTGAGCCGGTGTCCTACATTTTTAGCAAATCCCAGCGGTACACCTTGAAAGGTCATTAGCACCAAGCCGTGTGGCAGGTAGGCAGGCGACGGCAAGCTCTCCTTTCTCAGATAGGCGATAGCCTGGGAGATGTCGAGTTCAAAAATGGGGAAAGCGGCGGTGTTCAGGGCTGTGGAGAGCGCCAGCGCATGGTCCGGAACCAAGTCCTTCCCTTTCATCTTGCCGATTTTCACGCCCGCATACATGACTTTCAGATTTGCCGAAGCCTGATGATAAATCGATGACCAAGCTTGTGGAATGGCCACCAGCGAGGAGTCTGTATCTTGCCTGATGTCAAATTGCCCTGGAGCTAGCAGCCAGGGCTTTGAAAGGCTCGTTTTCATTTTATCCGCCTTTGCTTTTGCCTTTTTCAAATCCACTTGCCCGCCGCCTTTTTTCTTAAAAACAGCCATGAACAAACCTTCACCGCAAGTTTTTCCAGGCATAAACCTATAGACTGGCGCATCGAGACTTCCTGATAAAGAGCCCGTAATCCCCCATTCGCCATCGTGTTGGATCAAAACCGGAACGGCCCCCAGTTCACTGGTCAACCAAGCTACATTATCCTCGTTTTCCTCTAAATTATATGTACAGGTGGAATAAATCAAGATGCCATCTTCCTTCAACGTCTTCCAAATCTCGATGAGAATGTCTTTTTGAAGCTGGCTGCACTTCTTCACATTCTGAACACTCCATTCGCTGATGGCATCGTGGTCCTTGCGGAACATTCCCTCGCCCGAGCAAGGCGCATCGACCAACACCACGTCAAAGTGCAAGCCACTTTTGACGAAATCTGCGGCATAGTTATTGGTCACCATCACATCCGGATGACCCATTTTCTGCATATTTTCCACCAAGACATTAGCACGCGCACGCAGCGGCTCGTTGCTGACCAACAGGCTTCCATCGGGCAATACGTCGCGTGCCAAAGAACTTTTTCCCCCTGGCGCAGCACACAAGTCCAACATCACAACCGGCTTTTTGACCAGCTGTCTCAAGACTGTTTCAAGAAACATTGACGCAGCCTCTTGAACATAATACAGGCCTGCATGCAAAAAAGGGTCGAAAGTGAAACTCGGACGAGACTTCAGGTAATAGCCGGCCTCGCACCACGCCACTCGCTTTTGAGCACCGACGACCTGGGCAGACGTGCCCATTTTATGCCTGTTCAAACGCAGACTAACGGGCACTTCTGCGTCCATTGCCTGACAAAACTGTGCAAAGAGGCGCTTGCCCATCATTTGCTCCGTACGCTGTATGAATTTTTCGGGTAACTGCATAAGACTGTCCACCTCAATTTATCCACCTGCACCAATGCCGAACACACGCTCCACATTTGCATTGGTTTGGGCTGCAACGGCTTCAATGTCCAGCCCCAGAGATTCTGCCAACCGCTGCAAGACATGGACGACAAAGGCACTTTCATTACGTCTCCCACGCATTGGCACAGGTGCCATATACGGGCTGTCGGTTTCCAGCACGATTCTATCGAGCGGCACCGCGCGGAGCACTTCTGGCAGATGCGATTTTTTGAATGTCAGCACGCCGCCGACACCCAACACAAATCTTTCAAATTGCAACAGCTCCGCCGCCTCGGTTTCATTGCCCGTAAAACAATGGAAAACGCCGCCAGAAAGGCTTTTCTCGTATCGGCGAAGCATCTTCACCATCTCGTTTTGAGCCTTTCGGCAGTGTATCATCAACGGAAGCCCTGTTTCCACCGACCAAACGACCTGTTCTTCAAAAGCCTTCAACTGCTCGCTTTCAAATTCACGGCTCCAATAATAGTCAAGCCCCACCTCGCCAACAGCGATGAACCTCGGTTCGGCAGCATTGTTGGCGGTCAAATTGTATTCAAGCAATCGTTTCATCTCCCTTAGAACCACGTCAAAATCAGCGCGCACCTCCTCCGGATGAAGGCCGATCATTGGATGGGCGAAATCAGGGAAACGGCGCGCCACCTCCAAAACCTTCGGCACCGACGGTAGGTCGACTGCTGGGACGAATGCCTTGACCACGCCCGCCGCCTGGGCACGGGCAACGACCAGTTCCAAGTCTTCTACAAACTCGCTGCCATCAAGATGGGCATGTGTATCTATGAGTATCATGGCTGTTGTCTGTCAATACTGGCGCTTCATCAGCTGTTCAATATATTTCTTCAATTCAATTTTGCGGTCCTCTGCCACTCCCACGGCATCGATGAACTGCTTAGCTTGCAGGAAGTAGTGGCTTATGGCCTTTTCTGCCAATTCCCGAATACCGATTTCGTTGTACAAGCGCGTCACGGATTCTATTTTTTCTTTCGGGTCGGGCGCCGTCGCCACTATCCACTTTTCGAGCTCTTCACGCTGCCGCTCATCTGCCTGGTTGAGTGCATTGATGAGCATGTAAGTCTTTTTATTGCACAATATATCGCCGCCGATCGCCTTGCCAAAGACCTCCGGGTCGCCATAGACATCAAGATAATCGTCTTGCAACTGGAAGGCCAGTCCGATTTGTTCGCCAAAATGATAAAGGTTCTCGGCATCTTGGGAAGGTGCATCGGCCAAAATGGCTCCCATCTTCATGGCGCAAGCAATCAGTACACTCGTCTTCAAGCGTATCATCTCAATGTACTCGTCCTCGGTGACATCGTTTCGCGATTCAAATTCCATGTCAAACTGCTGCCCTTCGCCGATTTCCAATGCCGTTTCCGTGAACAAATCAAGCACCTGGCACAATTTTTCCTTGCAACACTCGGCCATGAATCGATAGGCCATGACCAGCATCGTATCGCCCGAGAGGATGGCTGCATTGGCATTCCAGCGCTTGTGCACCGTTTCATGCCCGCGCCGCAGGTCCGCATCGTCCATTAAATCGTCGTGCAAAAGCGTATAGTTGTGATAAATCTCCAGCCCACATGCCGTAGAGACGATCTTCTCGGGATGGTCGCGAAACATGTTGTATACCAGCAGCATCAAAGTAGGACGCAGGCGCTTCCCACCGATAGACAAGACGTACTGAATCGGCTCGTAAAGCGATTTCGGCTTGCGGTCATACGGGAGATGCGCAATGTAGTCGTTGATCAAATTCGATATTTCTTTTGAAGTAAGCATAATATTTAGTTTTTCCATTATCATTGTTCATGTCAAATCTGCGCCTCATAACTTAAAGACAACCGGAATGGCTATCATCGTCCGGCACGGGCTGCCGCGATGCGTGCCAGGTGTCCATTGAGGCATTTTCCCCAGCACGCGCAGCGCCTCTTGGTCCAACAGCCGATGCGCCCCCCGCACCACTTTGAGGTCTTCGACGCCACCGTCGGTGTTGACGATGAACGACACCACGACTTTTCCCTCTATTTTCTGGCGTTGGGCATAATTGGGATATTTCAAGTTCTCCGTCAGCCACTGCATGAAAGCCGTCATCCCGCCGGGGAATTCAGGCAGCTCCTCCACCACGCGGAAGCTTAACGGCGTGTCCTTGGCCTCATTGTCCACAAGTGCCGCATCGAGATCCTCTGCCGCCTGAACGTCGGCATCGCTTTGCGCCACCAACTGCGGCATCCCTGATGTGGGAGCCTCGGGAGGCAACATTGACAAGTCGACAGCACGCACATTGGCTGCCGGAGGCGGATTTTCACGCTTCGGAGCCACAGCAACCCACTCCTCTCTGTCAATCTCCTTCTTCATCTCCAAGTCTTGGAAAATCTCCTCACTGAGCTCGGGCAAGTCGGCGCTCTGCCACCTGGGCAGCTTGACCTCCAATGCCAATACCAGCAAGAGGGTCGCGCCCAAAAAAGCAAACAAAAATCTTGCCCACCTGTGACGTTCCAAATTAGCCGATTTACTTTTCTTGGCCTCCAAAGCTCCAAATGTTTTAAACAATCAACAAAAAATGCCGTTTCACTACACTAAACGCCTAAAAAAAGCGTTATATTTCTATAAAATCTTCATCAGAAGACATTCAACGTACAAATTTAGTTCAGATATTTGAAAAAAAGCGTATATTTGCCAACAAATTTAGAAAAAATAAATGAAAAAAATTGTTTTTTACCTTTTATTGACCATTTTTTCATCTGTTGCAAAGGCACAAGAAAGTCAAACCGAATATAATTTCCTGCGCTTGCCCGTCAGTGCACACGCAGCGGCACTAGGCGGCCAGAACATCAGCATCGTGGAAGACGACCCCTCGCTCACATTCTCCAATCCAGCCTTGCTGGCATCCGTCTCGGACAAGACGCTAAACCTCAACTACATGAACTACATGGCGGGCTCCAACATGATGGGAGCCTCGTTCAACAAAATCATCCAGCCAAGACTGGCTGCCGGCGCACTGGCACAATACATCAACTATGGAAGTATGAAAGAAGTAGACGCGACGAACCAAATCACGGGTGAGTTCAGTGCCAAAGACATCGCCATCGGTGCCGTCGTATCCTACGAGCTGACCGAAAGACTGGTAGGCGGGATTACCGCCAAATTCATCATGTCGTACATCGGCGACTACAACTCCCTTGCCATGGGCGTGGACCTGGGGTTGAACTATTACGACGAAGAACGGGGCTGGTCGATTTCCGCCGTAGCCAAAAACTTGGGCGGACAGGTCAAAGCCTACGACGACCAATTCGAGAGAATGCCGTTTGACCTGCAAGTTGGTATCAGCAAAAAGCTTAAAGGCGCCCCATTCCGGCTCTCCGCCACACTGGTGGACCTAACCCACTGGAACTACAAAGCCATCAGCCACCTCGCCGCAGGTGTCGACATCCTCTTATCACACAACATCTGGATCGGGGCAGGCTATAATTTCAGACGAAGAAACGAGATGAAAATCGCAAGTTTTGAATCCGAGAGCAGCCATGGTGCAGGCCTGACCTTCGGCGCCGGCATCAATTTGGAACGCTTCAAACTCAATTTGGCATACGGGAAATACCATGTTTCCAGCCAATCCATCCTCGCCAATGTAGCATACACCCTTTAACCACTCAAAAAAGCCACCATGAGAAAAATCATCATAGCCATAGACGGCCTGTCCTCGTGCGGGAAAAGCACCATGGCAAAAGACCTTGCCAAAGAAATCGGCTACATTTACGTCGACACGGGCGCAATGTACCGGGCAATCACACTTTTTGCCTTGAGAAACGGACTTTTCAATCCCGACGGAAGCATCAAGAGCCATGAACTGGAACAAAAAATCAGCCACATCAGCATAAGCTTCCAACTCAATGAGACAACAGGACGGCCAGAGACCCACCTCAACGGAGAAAACGTGGAACAACAAATCAGGAGCATGGAAGTCTCCAACCATGTAAGCCCCATTGCCACACTACCCTTCGTGCGAGAAGCACTCGTCATACAACAACAAAAAATGGGCGAAGAAAAAGGCATTGTCATGGACGGCCGAGACATCGGCACCGTCGTTTTCCCCAATGCGGAGCTCAAGCTATTCATCACCGCGAGCGCCGAAGTCCGCGCCCAACGCCGCTTCAACGAGCTCAAGGCAAAAGGAGAAGAGGTCGACTTTGAAGACATCCTAAGAAACGTTCAAGAACGCGATTACATCGACTCGAACAGGGCCGTTGGGCCACTCAAAAAGGCGGAAGATGCCATAGAAATCGACAACAGCCACATCAGCATTGCAGAACAAAAGGCCCTCCTGCTCGACTTATTCAAAAAAAGAACTGCGCCATAAAACCGACGAAACGAACTTTCGCATCACAAAATAGAAAAATGACACCGTAACATGCATAAAAACCTGGCCTTCATCATCTTCACCATTGCTCTCGTCTGCAGCTGCGGAGCAGAGCAAAACATCAAAAAGGGCGAAAAATTCCTGGCCATCGGCGAATACCACAATGCCGCCGAACAATTCAAACAAGCCTACCAGAGAATTCCGCCCAAAGAACGGGAACGGCGAGGAAAATACGCCCTAAAAACAGCACAATGCTATGCAAAAATCAATGCAGCCCAAAAGTCCGCGGCCGCCTACCGCAACGCCTTCAGATACAAACAAGGCGACATCAGCGACAAGCTGGATTTTGCAAGACAGCTGTTGAAAACTGGAGAATACAAGGCGGCATACAGCGAATTTCAGCTCATCTTAGACTCCATCCCCGACAGCCAGCTTGCCGCCAGCGGGCTGCAGTCGGCACAACAAGCCCCCAAGTGGAAACAAGAAAATTCGCGTTACACCGTCAAACGCATGGAAGTCTTCAATTCCAGAAGAGCAGACTTCTCGCCCGTACTCACTGGCGACCAGTTCGACAAGCTCTACTTCACCTCAACCAGGAACGAGGCCCAGGGCGATGACATCAACGGCATAACCGGGATGAAAAACGGAGACATCTTCGTGTCGGAAAAAGACGACAAGGGGAAATGGGGAAAGCCCAAGCCAGCAGAAGGCGGCATCAACACCCACGACGACGAGGGCGCCTGTTCATTCTCCGCAGACCAACGGGAAATGTACCTCACCGTCTGCACAACCAACGCCGATGCGCCCCGATATGCACAAATTGCGGTATCTAGTCGCGCCGACGCGGCTTGGAGCAAGGCCAATCCGATTCGACTCACGCGAGACTCACTCTCAAGCTATGCACATCCAGTGGTCTCACCTGACGGGCAGTGGCTCTATTTCGTATCCGACATGCCCGGCGGAATGGGCGGGCTGGACATCTGGCGCGTGAGAATTGTTGCCGGCGACTATGGAGGAGTTGAAAATCTGGGCGAGCCCATCAACACGCCAGGCGACGAGATGTTCCCGACATTCAGGCCAAACGGCGACTTGTATTTCTCTTCCAACGGACATCCTGGCATGGGCGGGCTGGACATCTTCATCGCACGCATGGGAAAAGACCGCCGCATACATATCGAACATCCTGGCTATCCGCTCAACTCACAAGGAGACGACTTTGGGATGACTTTTGAAGGTGCCCGAAACAGAGGATTTTTCGCCAGCAACAGGGGCGACGGCAAAGGCTGGGACCACATTTACAGCTTCGAGAACCCGGAAATCATACAAACCGTCAAAGGATGGGTTTACGAACTTGGCGGCTACGAGCTGCCAGCCTCGCAAGTCTACCTCATTGGCAGCGACGGAACCAACCTCAAGCTCAGCGTAAAGGGCGACGGCTCCTTTGAACAGGTCGTAAACCCAAACGTAGACTACCTCTTGATGGCGACCTGCAAAGGGTTTTTGAACCATCAAGTTGAAATGCACATCGACCCAAGCGACGAGTCGCAAGAGCATGTCATACAATTCCCATTGGCCTCAATTGCCGCGCCCGTATTGATCGACAACATTTTCTATGATTTCAACAAAGAGACCTTGCGCCCGGAATCGACCAAAGCCCTTGACGAACTTGTCGAGATGCTCAACCAAAATCCGAACATTACGATTGAGCTCAGCGCACACTGCGACTACAAGGGGTCGGCAGAATACAACAAAACACTCTCGCAACGGCGGGCGGAAAGTGTCGTAAAATACTTAATTGAGCATGGCATTGCCAAAGACCGGCTCACACCCATGGGCTACGGCAAGGAAAAGCCAAAGCATGTCAGGGGGAAGCAAGCCAAGAAATACGAGTGGCTCAAAGAGGGAACGCTCTTGTCTGAGGAGTTCATCAAGACATTGAAAGAAGAGCAACAGGAAATTTGCAATCAGATGAACAGACGCACAGAATTCACTGTCTTGAGAACGACTTACGGTATGTTCGATGACAAAGGACAACTCCAAAAACCGCCCAAGACGAAGACCAAAGAGCCCAAGGGAGAACTGGGCGAAGAAGAGTTTGAGATACTCTTGGATTAAGCTGCTTTTCCCCGCCTACCCCCAGCATCCATGCTCAAGACAAGGATCGGGGGATTGAAAATCGGCTAAGACTTCTCATTCTCACTGCTCGAAATGTTTCAGCAGCCAAAATCTCATAGAAAAGAGAAAGAGGATGTACCTTTCACGGACGGGCACATCCTCTTTCTTCAAATCCTTGTATCTAAAAATCAAATCCTTAGAGACTGGCCAACTCAACCACTTTGTCGACCGCAGCTTGGATGTGCTCCGCATCCTTTCCACCTGCAGTGGCAAAATGAGGCTGGCCGCCACCGCCGCCCTGGATCAATTTTGCAGCCTCGCGTACAATTTGTCCGGCGTTCAGCTGACGATCCTTCACCATGTCGTCACTCAACATCACGCTCAACATCGGCTTGCCGCCGCCTGTCGAGCCAACGACACAAAGCAGATGCTCAGGAATCGCCTCGCGAACCTTGAAAACAAGGTCCTTGGCGGCAGCTGCGTCAATGGGCAACACGGCTCTGACGACTTTTACGTCGCTCACCGTCTCTGCCCGCTCGACCAATGTTTGTTTTAGACGTTCCACCGCCTGTGCCTGGAACTGTTCTATTTCTTTACGCATGTTGTCGTGCTCTGCCATATATTTTTCGATTACCCCAGGCAAATCCTTGGCATTATTGAACAAGCTGCGCACCGTGCGCACCGTGTCTTCAAGCGCATACATCGCCTCTTCACACTGTTTGCCCGTGATGGCTTCTATGCGGCGAATGCCCGCAGCGACCGAACTCTCGCCGACGATTTTGAACATGCCGATCTTTCCTGTGCTATGGGCGTGAATGCCGCCACAGAGCTCGCAGCTGTCTCCAAAACGCACCACGCGCACCTTGTCGCCATATTTTTCTCCAAACAAGGCCACTGCACCCATCTTCTTCGCCTCTTCAATCGGCGTCTCCCGATGCTCATCAAGCAAGAAGTCCTGGCGCACAAAGTCATTCACGACACGCTCCACCTCACGCAACTCCTCATCGGTGACTTTCTGGAAATGCGAAAAGTCGAAACGCAACATGTCAGCAGAGACAAACGAGCCTTTTTGCTCGACATGCCCACCCAGCACCTGCCTCAAGGCATAATGCAGCAAGTGGGTTGCAGTATGGTTGGCGGCCGAGCCGTCGCGCTTGTCAACATCCACGCATGCCATGAAGTCGGCCTCAGGCATTTTGGGCAATTGCTTGACGATATGCACACTTTGGTTGTTTTCCCGCTTGGTGTCGACAATTTCCACCGTCTCGTTCTCACTGACCAGAACGCCGGGTTCACCGACCTGGCCGCCCATCTCGCCGTAAAATGGCGTGTGGTCGAGGACTAGTTCGTAGAATTCATTCTTTTTTTGAGTAACTTTACGGTAGCGCAGGATATGGCACTCATATTCTGTATAATCGTAGCCGACAAACTGCTGCTCACCCTCCCTGATCACCGTCCAGTCGGAGTTTTCGACCTGTGCGGCATTGCGCGCACGGTCTTTTTGCTGTTGCATTTCAATGTCAAACTGCTGCTCGTCCACCGTAAAGCCATTTTCGCGGCAAATGAGCTCCGTCAAGTCAAGCGGGAAGCCGTAAGTGTCGAAAAGCCGGAAGGCCTGCGCGCCGTCAAGCACCGTTTTTTGGTCTTTTCGCAGCTGTTCCATCGCCTCATTGAGCATATTGATGCCTTTGTCGAGCGTACGCAAGAACGAATCCTCTTCCTCTTTCATCACACGGGCAATCAACTCGCGCTGCGCCGGCAGTTCGGGGTAGGCCCCACCCATTTCCTCAATCATTGTGGGCAGCAGTTTATAGAGGAACGCCTCACGCTGTTGGAGGAAAGTGTAGGCATAGCGTACCGCACGGCGCAGGATGCGGCGAATGACGTAGCCCGCCTTCGCATTGCCCGGCAGCTGTCCGTCGGCGATGCTGAATGCCACGGCCCTTAGGTGGTCGGCACAAACGCGCATGGCTACATCGGTAGGCTCTTGCTTGCCGTATGCCATGCCAGTGAGCTGCTCCATCTTCCGTATCATGGGCTGGAACACGTCGGTGTCGTAGTTGGATTGCTTGCCTTGCAAAGCCCGTACCAAGCGCTCAAATCCCATACCCGTGTCAATGACGTTCATGCCCAGTTTTTCAAGCGAGCCGTCCGCCTTACGGTTATACTGCATGAAAACAAGATTCCATATTTCGATGACCTGCGGGTCGTCTTGATTGACAAGCAGGTGCCCCGGAGTCTTTGCCTTCTCTTCCTTCGAGCGGCTGTCGAGATGTATCTCCGAGCAAGGGCCGCAGGGACCCGTGTCGCCCATCTCCCAGAAGTTGTCGTGCTTGTTGCCGTTGATGATATGGTCTTGCGGAACATGTTTCAGCCAGATGGCAGCCGCCTCGTCATCGCGTTCAAGCCCCTCGCTCTGGTCGCCTTCGAAAATGGTGACATAGAGGTCTTCCGGATTGAGTTTCAGTACGTCAACCAAATATTCCCATGCCATGTCAATGGCACCTTCCTTGAAGTAGTCGCCAAACGACCAGTTGCCCAGCATCTCAAACATGGTATGGTGGTAAGTATCGTGCCCCACCTCCTCCAAGTCATTGTGCTTTCCGCTCACACGCAAACATTTTTGCGAGTCGGCACGGCGGCGCGGCTCTGGGTCGCGCGTGCCTAAAATCACATCTTTCCACTGGTTCATTCCCGCATTGGTAAACATCAACGTGGGGTCGTCCTTTACTACCATTGGCGCGGAGGGCACGATGGCATGGTTTTTAGCCTCAAAGAAGCGCTTGAAGGACTCTCTTATTTCCTTTGCTGTCATCATTTCAATTCTGTCTTTTCTAATTTGGGCTACAAAGATACTCATTTTTTGCTGAAAATTGTTATTCAATGGCAATATTTTAGTTTTTAGTCGCTGATAATGAGGCAGAAAAGAGCTTGGAGCACTGTTTTTTGTGCGAGAAATTTATTTTTGCGACTTATTTGTATCAAAAGTTGTATGAAAATTTTTCCGATAGCGGAAAAAATCGTAACTTTGTTGCATCTTTTGGAAATTCCGTTAAAAACCTTTAAAAGCCTTGGAGCGATGGAAAGCGAAAACAAAGAATTGAAACGATATTACACCATCAAGGAGGTGGCGCAGATGATTAATGTCAACGAGTCTACACTGCGTTTTTGGGAGACGGAATTCCCCTATTTGCGCCCCAAGACTTTGGGCAACAAGGTCAGGCAATACCAGGAAAAGGACATTGAGCAGATCAGGCTCATCCACAATCTGGTCAAAGTCCGCGGCTTCAAACTGGCTGCCGCCCAAAAAATCATCAGCCAGAACCGGCATGGGGCGGAAAAAAGCGCTGAAATATTGCAAAACCTGCTGGCCATCCGCGAAGAACTCAAGGAGTTGAAAAGAAGCCTTGACATGTTTGTCTAAGACCGACCAGGCAAGCCGCCTTCAGCCTTCCACCTTCTCCATTTGCTGCTCTTGCCAATTGACCAGGTAGAGTTTCTCCGTAGCACGCGTAAATGCCGTATAAAGCCAGTGTACATAGTCATTGTCGAGCATTTCCTCGGTCATGTAGCCCTGGTCGATAAAAACATTTGCCCACTGCCCGCCCTGAGCCTTGTGGCACGTCACCGCATAGGCATACTTGACTTGAAAAGCGTTGTAATGCCCATCCTGCTTCAACTTCTTAATACGCTCCGACTTTTGTAAATATTCATAATCCTCCAACACACGGTTGAAGAGCGTCTCGCCCTGTTCACGCGTCAAAGCGGGCGCCTCCGAATGCAAGGCATCAAGACAAACGGTACTTTTCATCTCAAAATCGTCGTAATCGGGAAAACGCAGAAGCACATCGGCAAAACGGAAGCCGTACAACTCGCGCTCATGGGTCATGCGCAGCACCATGGCACGGTCGCCGTTGGCTATAAACGAGGGAATCGCCGCCTCGGCCTCCGCGCCTGCCGATGAAGCGGCGGCGGCGCGCGCCTTGACGCCCTCTTGTTCCGTCCAGAAATAATTATTTTTGACCACCATCAACATGTCGCCCCGGCAAAGTTCGTCTTCCATGTCCAAAACCTTATTTCGGATGCCTTGGTTATAGATATTGGCACGCTTGTTGGAGCGCGTAATCACAATCGTCTCGTCAATGCCCGCCTGGCGATAACTTTCCGAAAGGATGTCTATCAGTTCATTGCCTGAAACTGGCTGTATGTCTGCAAAGCCATGAAAGCGAATGCGCGGGAGATGCGTCAGAGGGTCGCCGGTGATGAATTGGCGGATAATCGTGGCATTATACAGAATGCCCGACTGGCGGCTCTGGCGCAACACCTCGTCCAAGTCGCATTCATGCACCTGCAAGCCATAGCACTCCAAGACACCTTTCGACAATGCCGGCGACTCCGTCTCGCCTACCGGCGGCAGCTGCGCACGGTCGCCAATCACCAGTAGCCGGCAATTTTGGTCGTTGTACACATATTTCACCAAGTCGTCCAAGATCCTTCCCGTTCCAAAAACACTTTCCCCAAAGCCCTCATTGGCAATCATCGACGCCTCGTCCACCATGAAGACGGTGTCTTTCGACAAATTGTCGGCCAAGGCGAAAGGCGTGTCAAATCCCGTAATCGACTTTTGTCGGTAAATACGCTTGTGAATCGTCATCGCAGCCTGCCCGCTATTGAGCGAGAACACCTTCGCCGCCCTGCCCGTAGGAGCCATGAGCACCACTTTCCGTCCCAATCGCAGCAACAGCCTGACCATGGCGCTGGCAAGCGTCGTCTTTCCCGTGCCCGCCGAGCCACGCAAAATCATTGCCGCCTGTGCATCACGGTCGACAAGGAACTCTGCAAAAACCTGCATCGCACGCGCCTGGTCACCCGTCGGCTCCATGGCAAAAGTCTCACGAATTTGGGAAACAATCTCCTCTGTTATCATTTTTTAAGGGCAAAGAGTTGAAAATGTCAATGATTTGATGTATTTTTGCATCCACATGGGAATATTTCCGCCAACAAAGGTAGGAAAAGTTATTCAACTGACAAAATGAAAATGCCAAAGAAATCAACATTTACGCCATAAGAACCATACCATGCAAGAAACAGCACCTACAACTGCCACCAAGTCGCACATAAGACTCAACATCCGCATCAGCCGCAATGCGCTCTCATTCTCGATAGCCGAAAGAGACGCCATCGGACAAGCCGTCTACGAGCCCTACATCGTCAAGAGCGGCATTTCCATGGCTGCAAACCTTCGGGAGGCCTTTCGCTGCAGCGACTTGCTGATGCAGGAACATCGCAGGAGCCTGGTTTTGACCGATTCGCCGACATTGCTCATTCCCACGGAAGAATTTGAACCCAATGACATTGACCAGCTCTTCCACCACACCTTTTCAGACCATCAAGCCGAGGTAGTGCTCAGCCAGCCAATCCCGAACTTGGATGCCATGGCCGTGTTTTCCATCAACAAAGACCTCAAAACCGTTATTGAAGACCATTTCATCGACATACGCTTCATCCCGCTGATGCTACCCGTATGGAACCACCTGCACAAAAGGAGCCAACAGGGAACGACAAAAAAGCTGTACGGCTATTTTCACGACAAAAAATTAGAAGTTTTCAGCTTTCAGCACAACCGCTTCCGGTTCAGCAACAGCTATAACCTGCAAAATCAGCGGGATGCGGTTTATTTCCTGCTCTTCGTATGGACACAGTTGGGGCTGAATGCCGAACAAGATGAACTACACATCATCGGACAAGCCCCCGAGGAACACGAACTGATGCAAACACTGCGAAAATACGTCCAAAAAGTATTCTTACTCACCCCCTCTGCCGACTTCAACGAGGCCCCCGTAACAAAAGTCAAAGGCATGCCCTACGATTTGACGGCACTTTTCGTCAATGGCAGATAAGCATCAAAGGCTGACAAAAAACTAAAATGACCCACCATGCGCATCATTACAGGACTTTATAAAGGCAGGCATTTTGAGGTGCCGCGCTCATTCAAGGCGCGTCCGACGACCGACTTCGCCAAAGAAAACATTTTCAATGTGCTGCAAGCCTACATCGATTTTGAGGGCACGACAGCGCTCGAC